>CANQBF010000015.1 GCA_947588895.1 uncultured Bacilli bacterium
AAACTCTTTTTACAATAATGTCATAATAATCATCTTGAGATACTCCTAAAGCTTTAAATGTATTCCAATTAATAAAAAATAATGTATGAGAACCAGTACTTAACCTTTTAAATAATTCTATTAATAAAAAAGTAGCCATTCCACCATTATCAACATTTGGTAATATTTTAATTAATTCTTTATAATATCTTTTCACTTTAAATCTCCAAGAACTACGTTCCTTTTTAGAAATTATTTTATTTGGTGAACAATATAAACCAGCATCAACACACTCTAAAAAATATGATATTTCTTTTTGTAAAGAATCAAAATCTAATTCTTTTTTTACTACTTTATTATTATCAATATTTTTAATAAAATCATCTATATCATATTCTTCTTTTTTTGCTTTAGGCATTCTTTTATATAATTCTACAATTATCTTTTCTAAATCATTTTTATTGTATTTTTTTATTTCATTTTTTAATTCATTAACTAACATAAAATCCTCAATACTAATCTTTTAAAGCAGTGATTGGTATTACTATAACACCATCATTTCTAGTATAAATGGCATTAGAAAGTCCACAAATAACGCATAAACTTTTAGGTGGTTTTCCACCTTTTTCTTTAATAAGACTACTAACTCTAATTAAATTATTTGCAGCTTCATCTATTTGATTAGCTCCAAGTTTAATTTCAAAAGCGGCATAACTACCATCTTCAAATTCTACTACAGCATCAAATTCATTACCATCATAGTCTTGATAATGAAATAAATTCCAATTATTAGCTTCAGCATATATTCTTAAATCTCTTTCTACCATTGCTTCAAAGAAAAAACCAAAAGTTAATAAATCATTAACACACATATCAACAGTCATATTAAGTAGTGATGTAGCAATAGAAGGGTCAACAAAATGTCTTTTCTTCATTTGTTTTACTCTCATACCACTTCTAATATTTGAATTAAATGGTAATTGATTTTCTATTAAATATAATTTACTTAAGTCTTCCAAATATTCTGTAATTGTTTTAACATCGATATCTAAGTTATCAACACCTTGTATATCGCTTTTTAATTTAGCAACTGATGATGTCGTAGATTCATTTCTAGATAGTGACCTTAGTAATAACATCATTTTATTTAAATCTCTTTTAGAATCACTAATTCTATTTATATCTGTATCAATAATTTCTTTTACATATTCTTTAGGTAACTTAATTGCCTCATCAAATGGAACATCAATACTTCCAGGAAATCCTCCTCTTAAAACTAACTTTATAATATCTTTTAAATTAATATCTCGAGTTTTTTTACCTTTAACTTTATTATTATAAATATCTTTTAAAGAAACATCTCCCGAAGAATCACCTGATTCATATAAACTCATCGGATACATTTTTAATTTTTTTATTCTTCCAGCACCAGAATGTTTAATTTTATCCAATTTATTTTGTGGTAATACAGTAGAACCAGTTAAGATATATTTACCTTTTATTCCATCTTCATCACATTTATATCTAGTTGCATCCCAAATCTCAGGGACTTCTTGCCATTCATCAATTAATCTTGGTGCTTCCCTTCAAAAATCAATGATATATCAGTTTCTGCTAATCTTCTATTTTGATAATTACCACTCGGATCCATAAGTAAAAATTCACTTTTTGCATGCTTTCTTCCAGCCCATGTTTTACCTATCCATTTTGCACCAACAATATTTATTGCACCATAAGCTTTTAAACTATTTTCTATTTGCTTATCAATTAGTCTTGGTTTATATTCTGACATGTTCACCAACTCCATACATTAATTATAAATATTAAATAAATTTTGTCTATTACATTGGATGATATTTTCACATTTCGTTGGATGATTTTTTTGACTTTTATTGGATAACTTTTTATAAAAAAGAAAACAAATTTATTTATCTTCTAATTCAAAATTTAACAACTCTCTAGCATTACTTTCATATAAATCTTGTTCATGTTTAATAGTGTCTATTAAAAACATTTTATCTTCTTTATAATTTTTTAAACCTCTCATATAATAAGGTTTATCACTATCAAGAATAATAAAAGGCATAATATTATTTTTCAAACATTCTTTAAACATAATCATTCTCCCCACTCTTCCATTACCATCTCCAAAAGGGTGAATTCTCTCAAAACGATAATGAAAATCAATAATATCTTCAATAGTAATATTTTTTAAATTATTATATTCTTTTAATAAATTATCTAAGTCTTTTTCAACATCTTCGGGAGAAGAAGTGTTGATAACATTAATAAGTCCAATTTTATTCGGTACTACTTTAAAACCTCCTACATTATAACGAGGATTTTCTTCATCAGTAGTATTTCTTTTTAATATCTTATTCATTTTAATCATTATTTCTTTAGATAACCTCTCATCAATAATATCTAAACAATAATCAAAAAGACGAAAATGATTTTTCATTTCAATTAAATCATCTAATTTAATGGCATCATCACTCTTAGGAATAAATGAATTTGTTTCAAATATTTCTTCTGTTTCATCTTCAGTTAATTTACTACCTTCTATCTTATTTGAATTATAGGCAAAATTAACTTGAGAATAATGATAAATATTTCCCTTAAATTTAGATTTTTTTTGTTCAATTAATTCTTGTTTTATTTTATCTATTAACATACTCTTCATCTCCATTTAATACATTTATTATAACATAAAGAAAAAAACTTATAATGTTTCTCTTTACTCTTTTAGTATTGTTTTTTATTGCTATAGCTGCTCTATCATTGATATCTAATTTCATTATCATTTTAATCTTCTTAAAAAAAATCATTCTTTATTCTATTTTATTATTTACTAATTTTATATCCTAATTTTATAAGTTCTTCATAAGTAAGTGGACTTATCATTTCTTTAGATAAACTTTCAATTAAAAACCATTTTGCTCCTAAAGAATCTTGATTATCACCATCTTCTTTTATATCATAATTAATTGTTTCAACTATATATATTATACCTATATGGTGCATTTCTTCTAAATTATCATGATGTAACCATTTAACTAAAACTGAATTAGCATCAAATAAAGTTGCTTTTTGAATATTTAAGCCTGTTTCTTCCATTAATTCTCTTTTTAATGTTTCAAATGGTGTTTCTCCATGTTCAATACTACCACCAGGTAAATCATATTTATCTTTATATGCTCCTCGAGATTTTTTAATGAGTAAAATATTATTATTTTGAATAATAATTCCATAAACTCCTAAATGTCTTGTTTCTTTCATTAATTTTATACTCCTTTATTAATTAATCTTCTTAATATTTGCATACATTCTTGGATGATAACCATTTTTATCATAAAACTTAATAGCATTTTCATTATAAGCAAAAACATCAACTAAAATATATTCACAATCTTTTGATTTAAAATAATCCTCCATTTTAGAAATAAGTATTTTACCTATACCATTACTTCTTACTTTTTTAGATACAATTAACTCAGTTATTTCTCCTCTTTTAGGACATTTATAATCTAAATAATCATATTCATCATAAGGAAAAATACATCCCATAATAAGCCCTACTACTTCATTATCAATAATAGCTAAATAACATTTACCATTATTATTTTTTACTTCTTCTAAATCTTTAATTGCCATCATATCTCGATAATTTTCATGAATACAATCTAATTCATCTTTATCAATAGATATAATATATTCTTCAAGCTCTACTAATAAATCTTTAACATTTTCTAAATATTTTTCTTCATATTCAATTATTTGCATATTATATTCCTTAACTATCTTAAAATCTCAATATTACCAAAATTAATATTATCAATACTATCTATTTGAAATGATGCATTATTTATTAATTCTTTATATCCTGTTTGCATTATCTCTTTAGTTAAACCAAATACTTGAGCATATGATAAATAACGATCCCATAAAACTATTTCTTGAGCTTCTTTCGGTGCAAAATTACCAAAATCTTTAATAAACGCTTTAAAAGAATATAACTTTTGTAATTCTTCTTTTCCTTTATCCGTAAGTATTAATCTATTATCTTTAACATCTTTATAATTTTTAATTACAATGTTTTTTGATGAATTAAAAGTAAATGAGAAAAAATAAAAAACTAAATTTATTATTCTTAAAATACAAAGTAGAACAATAAAACTTCCATAAAATAGTCCAATAAATATTATAATACTTCCTAAAATAATATCCGTAGAAACTGCATGTAAATTAACCCAATATATTGTACCAAATAAAGCTATAATAACTCCTAAAACAGCTGATATTGAACCAATAGTTTTAATTGATTTATCTTCTTTTTTAGCAATATTATCTAAAGCATTAACACTTTTTATTTTTGTCTCTTCATAAGTATATAAACCTAAATTAATTCCATCATTAACACAAGTTTTATACCAAATGTCATAATCAATACTTTTTAAATCATTATTGATTATTAAATTTAAAACATACTTTTCATTTACAAGTAGATTATCATCAACTGGTTTTAAAACTTTTATTGTATATTTATCATTACTTTTAACTAAAGATAAATATTTTTTTGCACATAAATCTAAAATTACTGCGACTATATCTTTTTCATTTTCTAAAGTTGAATCAAAAAGTAAAGTTATAACCCCAATGCCAAAATTATTAGGTAACTCACGATAATATAAATAGGGATTAGTTTGTTTAATATTTTTATTAACTTTATGTATTTCAGAATAAGCTTTAAATTTACCAAATAATTTAAAAATTAAAACAAAAAGATAAATTCCAAAAACTAATAACATAAATGATTTAATGCTTGTTTGAAAAGAATAAATAAATATTAATATTGCAATTAAATTAAATATTAAAATACTTGTAATATTTAATTCTTGTTTTTTATAATTAGTATTATTTTGATTATAGTAATAAATTACATATATAATTAATAATAAGGAAAATAATATAAACATCAATTGCTCTTTATTTCCAAATACAAAATCTTCTGGTGTTTGAAGATCATTTTTTATTTTATATATACCTACATTAAACATCACTATCAAACTAATCCAAAAAATTTGCATAATTATTTTAGTCACTTTATTATTTTTCATATTTACCTCTACTACTCTTAATAAAAGTATAGCATTTAAAATAATTAAAGTAAATTAATGATTTTAATAAAAGAAAAGAAATTTTTTCATTCCTTTTCTCTTAGTAACAAACTTTTATAATCGTTATTTAAATCATCAAGTACTCCAAATTCTTGAATTTCTTCTTGATAAAATTGATTATTTTTCCAATAAGCTTTATAAGCACAAGCATTATCTTCACTTTTGATTATTTTATAATTATTATCGATTATTTCAAGTGCACAACAATCAGTAAGTAAAATACCAGTTATTTGTTTATTCTTTAATTGTTCTTTGGAAGATGTTAATCTACCTTCATGATTTACATGAGGAGTTAGATAAAAATTCAACCAATTTAGACCATCTAAACAACAAAAGCCATTTTCAGTATTTGAATCAGAATTACAAGAATTAAACCAACAAACTGCTCCAGCTGAAATACCACATATTACTTTACCATTATTCCAAGAATCCAATAAAACTTTATCAAAACCAGTTTTCTTCCATAAATCAATCATATACTTAGTGTTTCCTCCACCTTCATATATAATATCGGCCCATTTTATTTTATCTTGAACTGTTTTAATATCTTCTAATTCATTGGTTTTTAAATCCATACAAATACAATTAAATAAATCCCCATAGATTTTTTTCATAGTTTGAAAATAACTTTCTTGGACATCTAAAGATGGCATAGCATGATTAATAAACAAAAAATTAGGTCTTTCTTTATTGGTAAGTTTAACTATTTCTTCATCAATTTCTTTGGTATTATATAAAGCTTTAGTACCATCTTTTAAAATTCTTCCATTTTCTCCACCACCAATGGCAACAATTATCTTTTTTATAAAATCACCTTATTTCTTATATGCAATTAATTCATTTTTCTTAACTAAATAACTTACTTTAGCATATTCTAAAAGTGGTTTATCACTTAAAGAATCAGAATAGCTTTCATTGATATGGGCATCTTTATAAATCTTTTTAAATCTCTTTATTTTTTCTTCGCCTTTACAATTTTTACCAATAATACAACCTTTACTCGTGTCATATAAAGTTGCAATATAATCTATTTTTAATTCTTGACAAAAAGCTTTAATTAGAAAATCAAAACTAGCTGATATAACTAAATCATTATCTTTTCTTTGTTCTAAATAAAACTTTTTAATATGTTTCATATTCTTTTTTACAAATATATTTACATATTCATCTAAATTATTAATATCTTTCACAAAACTAAATATTTCACTTTTAATTTTACCTAATCTATCTTCTTTACAAAAGAAATATTTACTACTTTTTAAAATACAAAATATAACTTTAAAGGGATGTTTTAAAAATGAATATTTAATAAATTTAACTGATGAATCACCATCAAAAATTGTATTATCAAAATCATATACATTCATAATTATGCTCCTAGATGAAAGTTTCTAATCTCTTCTAAGTCAATACCTTCTTCTCTTATATATTCTTCATGTTGTTTTAATTTACGATACATTAAATTTTTAGTAGTTCTTACTTCTTCAGTTTCTTCGACATATTTTAAGGCATCTAAAACTAAATGAAATCTATCTATTTTGTTTTGAACACGCATATCAAATGGTGTTGTTATTGTTCCCTCTTCTAAATAACCATGAACATGTAAATTATGATTAGTACGATTATATGTTAGTTCATGAATTAAATTAGGATAACCATGGAAAGCAAAAATAATATGTTTATCAGTTGTAAATAATTTATCAAATTCACTATCAGTTAAACCATGAGGATGTTTATTACTACTTTGAAGACGCATTAAATCAATTACATTAATTACTCTTGTTTTAACATGAGGACAATATTCTTTTAATATTTTAGCTGCAGCAATTACTTCTAAGTTAGGAGTATCACCACATGATGCTAAAATAATATCTGGGTTTTTATAATTATTTGATGCCCATTCAAATATGCCTAAACCTCTTTTACAATGTTTAACTGCTTCATCCATACTTAACCATTGTAAACTTGGATGTTTACTAGCAACGCAAACATTAATATAATTTTGAGTTTGAATTATATGGTCAAATGTTGATAATAAAGTATTACTATCAATTGGAAAATACATTCTAACTATATCAGCTTTTTTAGTCGCTAAGTGATTTAAAAATCCTGGGTCTTGATGAGTATAACCATTATGGTCTTGTTGCCAAATATGACTAGTTAAGACATAATTTAAAGATGAAATTGGTGCACGCCAATGTAATTCTTTAGTTACTTTTAACCATTTAGCATGTTGACTAGCCATGGAATCAATTATTCTAATAAAAGCTTCATAACTATGGAAGAATCCATGTCTGCCAGTTAGTAAATATCCTTCAAGCATCCCTTCACACATATGTTCAGATAAATAACTATCCATAACATTACCTTCCGGATTTAAAAATTCATCAGTAGTTTTAATTGTTGATGCCCATTTTCTATTGGTAACTTCAAAAACTTTATTTAAACGATTAGATAAAGCTTCATCAGGTCCAAAAATCTTAAAATTATTTTTATTAAGCTTTATAATATCTTTAATGAAACCACCTAAAATGCGCATATCTTCAGCTTTAGTTTCACCTCTTATAATTTCAATTCCATAATTTTTAAAATCAGGAACTTTAATTTTTTTAAGAAGTAATCCTCCATTCGCATAAATACTTGCACTCATTCTTTTACCTTTTTTTGGTGCCATTTCAATTAATTCTTTTTTAATACTACCATCATCATTAAAAAGTTCTTCAGGATGATAACTTAAAAGCCATTCTTCTAAAATTTTTAATTCTTTTACATCATTAAAAGGAATAGGTACTTGATGAGAACGGAATGAACCTTCTAATTCTAAAGAATTATATTTTTTAGGACAAGTCCAACCTTTTCTTGATTTTAATATTATCATTGGATACATTGGTCTTACAAAAGTTTTACGTTTTTGAGCCTCCTTTTTAATTTCTTTAATCTTTTTAACTACTTCTTCTAAAGCTTCAGCCATTAATTCATGATAATTAGGATTATCTACGACATCAACTTCAATCGGATCCCAACCACAACCTTTAAAGAAATTCATTCGCTCTTCATAACTCATTCTTGCAAATATAGTTGGATTAGCTATTTTATAACCATTTAAATGTAATATTGGTAACACAATACCATCTTTATTAGGTTTAATAAATTTATTACCATGCCAACTAGTTGCAAGAGGTCCTGTTTCAGCTTCACCATCACCAACTACACAAGCACAAATAAGATTAGGATTATCTAAAACAGCTCCGAAAGCATGAGATAAACTATAACCTAGTTCTCCCCCTTCATTAATTGAACCTGGTACTTCGGGAGCTACATGACTAGATGTTCCTCCAGGAAATGAAAATCTTTTAAATAATTTTTGTAATCCAGCTTCATTTTTAGTTATTTCAGGATATATTTCACTATAAACTCCTTCAATATAACTATTAGCAATCATAGCTTGACCACTATGACCGGGACCTGATATATACATCATATCTAAATTATATTTTTTAATTATTCTATTTAAATGTAAATAAATAAAATTTTGTCCCGGAGCACTACCCCAATGTCCAACTAATTTCTTTTTAATATCATCCATTGTAAGTTCTCTTTTAAGTAAAGGATTATCTTTTAAATAAAGCATACCTAAAGATAAATAATTACTTAAATGAAAATATTTATCTAACATTTCTATTTCTTCTTTTGTTAATATATTTTCCATATTATCACCACTATTATTATATAGTATATTTCATAAATATTAAAGAAAAAAAGAAATATACTTGACTATATTTCTATCCTAACTTATTAAATAAACTAATAAATTCATCTACTTTATTATTATCATTTAAATTATTTTTCATATAATTTTCTAATACCGTTTTACTTAATGATTTAAGAGAATTAGTTAAAGCACTCATTTGCATAATTACTTCTTCATAAGTTCTTTCATCTTCCACCATTTTAGCAACCCCTCTTATTTGACCTTCAATAATATGTAATCTTCTAATTAAATATTGTTGTTCATTTAAAATAGTTATATTATTATTTTTTGTTTTCATTTTTATCCCTCAACTACATTATATAAAATACTCATACTAGTATCAAGTATTTTGCATATAAAAACCATAACATTTATTATGGTTTTCATTTACACTTTGCTATTTAACAAACACAATCAACATATGTATCAGATAAACATCTTATACTACATAAGCAACTACAATCCATTGTAAAGAATGAGTTAGTAGCCACGAATGGATATAAACTAGTTGTATCAGTATTTTCAGCTAGAACTCTAAAGGTACAACAGTTGCCTTCAATTTTTTCTACTCTAAATACAGTTGAACAAGTACCTCCAAAAGGTTGTCCACTACAATTTGTTGTAACATCTTTAGTTATTGGCATACTCCAAGGTGTTCCATTACCGGCACAAGTATAAAGCATTACTGGTCTTGTATTACATACTAAGCAATTACTTCCTCCACCAAGCATTGGTCTATCACAAGTATCTAAACAGTTATCAGGACAAGCATTTTCTTGTAAAACTAAAATAATACTTAATATTTCATTAATACAATTTCCTGTTCCTGAATTTTTTGAATTATTATTGTTCATTATTTCACCCTTTCATGTATTCTCATTATTAATTTATGTTTAATTTTTAAAATAGTGAGAAACTATTTCATAATTTTCAATAATATAGTATAATTATATTGGGTGATAAAATATGAATCCAATTGTTCAATATGGAATTATTGCAATTGTAATATTAATTATTTTAGCAGTAGCCTTAAAATTAACAAGAAAAGATTTTGCAATTAAGGAAAATAAATTAATTGGTTATTTAGGTGGAAAAGATAATATAATTAATGCTGAATGTAATATGAGTCGTTTTAAAGTTATATTACGTGATGTATCGATTGTTGACAAAGATGCTATTCAGAAGCTCGGAGCTAAAGGAATTGTAGAAATAGACAATCAATTAAAAATTATATTTGATAATAATGCTAAACAATTAAAAAAATATATTGATGAAATCATCTAATATATTTTTTTATGCAATAATTTTTCTAATATCTTCTATATTACTAATTTTTAACTCATCTTCTTCTAAGACTAATTTAAAAGTAGTATTTTTAATAGTATAATCACAAGTTGGTTTAGTTTCTAATAATCCAATATATTCACTATCAGCACAATAATAATTTTCACTATTAAAATAAATATATTTATCATCATAATCACTTATTTCAATAATACTACCTATATAATCTTGATTAGTTATATCTTCATAATTTTCTATATAATAATTATTATCTACTTTTATTATTCTTTTTTCTTCCATATATTTTCTTAAATCACTAATATTTAATGTATTAATAACTATTAAAAAATTATTAATTTTTTTATATTCATCATAATCATTTATGGAATAAAATCTAATAACATTATTATGATTAGTTTCAACTTCTAAATTATTAGCATTTAATATTTTAACTGCATTTAAAAAAATTTGATTACTAAGTTCTACTACTTCAGCATAAGAAAAATTGCCTAAAATATTAACTTTACGTTCATCAGTATTTCTTCTATTTTTATATTCATAATAACAAAATACCCCGATTAAAATTAAAATTATACTGACAAAAATTATAATAATTTTTTTATTTTCTTTCATACTACCACTAGTATAATCATAACAAAATTATTATATTTTTTCAATATCTACAATATCAATAATATTTATTAATTCACCATCAATAGTTATTAAATTGGTACTAGTTTTTCCAACAATAACTTTTTCTACTATTTTATCTTTTAAAGTTATTTTTACTCTACTTTTATAAACATGATGAACTGATGCAAAAATATTATTTATTTTCTTAACTATACTTATATCATCTCTATTTTCTTTACTTAATCTATTTCCATAAAATATACTTTGTTCATTATTAATATTATCACTTATTACTCCCCTAGTAACTTTTGGTAATTCTTTCATATAAGCCTCCATACTATATTCTATGATAAATAACTAATTTTGAAACATACTAATAATATGAAAAAATTATATAAATACAATTTATTATTATATATTCCTTTGCTTATATTAAATCTTATAAGTCTTTTTAATATGTATAATGCTAAATATATTAGTGTTAATTATAATCATTTTTTTATTAAACAATTAGTATGGTTTACTCTTGGTTATCTATTAATTTTTTTAATAAAAAAAATTAATATAAATAATTTATTTAAATACGCTAAATATTTTTATTATTTATCATTAATTTTTCTTATCTTAGTATTATTTATAGGTAAAGTAACTAATGGTAGTAGATGTTGGTTATCATTATTTGGTTTTACTTTTCAACCTAGTGAACTTACTAAATTAGCATTAACTTTATATATAATAGATATTATTAACAATACGAAAATTAAAAATTTTAAAGATGAATTATTAATAATTTTTAAGTTATTAATTATTACTTTAATTCCTTCAATATTAGTTTTTTTAGAACCAGATACGGGAGCAATAATTAGTTTTTTAATTATTTTAGGAGTATCATTAATTTATTTAAAACTTAATAAAAAATGGTATATAACAGCATTTACAATTGTCATATTATTATTAATATTTTTCTTTTATTGTTATTTCTTTAATAAAGATTTATTAATAAAACTGATTGGTACATCATTCTTTTATCGAATGGATAGATTAATAAATTTTACTAATGGTAATAGTTATCAATTAGAGCAAGCCTTAATTAATATTGGTGTAACTTCTCTTTTTGGTCAAGGTTTAAATAATATATCGTTATATATTCCTGAAGCTCCGACAGACTTTATTTTTGCTTTTTTAACTAACACTAATGGTTTAATTATTGCTATTACTGCTATTTTATCTTTTTTAATTATAGATATCTTCTTATTACTTAAATTAAATAAAGTTAAAAATAAAAATTCTAAATTATTAATTTATTGTTATTTAACTATTTTTATCTTTCATCAAATTTATAATATAGGTATGAATTTAGGTTTATTTCCAATAATGGGTATTCCTCTTCCCTTTTTATCTTATGGTGGTTCTTCAACTTTAATTAATTATTTATTCTTAGGTATTATTTTAAAATTAAAATAATTAACTTAATAATTTTATTTGTTCATTAAAATTATCACTCATACATATAAATGAACCACTGACAATTATATCTAAATTATATGGTCTAATTAAGTTAATAACTTCACTATTAACTCCACCATCAATACCAATTAAAACATGTTTATCTTTTAAATAATTAACTTTTTCTAAAACATTTGGGATAAACTTTTGACCACCTTTACCCGGATTAACACTCATTATTAATACATAATCAATTTTATCTAAATAAGAATCTAATATTTTTATATCTTCTTCTGGATTAACAGCAATACCCATTTTAACATTATGACTATTTACATAATCAATAACTTCTAAAATATTTGGTGTACCATCTAAATGAACAGTTATCATATAAACATTTAATTTAATTAATTCTTTAATATATGGTAAAGGATTTTCGACCATTAAATGAATATCTAATCTTTTAAAAACATTTTCTAATTCTACCATAATATCTTTTAATTCAAAATTTTTTTCCGGTACATATAAGCCATCCATTAAATCAACATGAATTAAATCAGCATTACTTTCATCAATCATTTCTAAAGTAGTTTTACGATTATACTTACTTTTTAAAAAACTTACTGATATCATTAAAACCTCCTACAAAAGAGGTACATAGCCAGCTTCTTCAGCTATTTTTTGTCCTCTTTTACCTAATAATTCTTCTTTTAATTTAGTTAAAGTATCATTATTATTATCTTTTAAAGTAACCATATAATAAGCTGATTTTAAGGGATAATCACCATTTTTTATCGTTTCATTATTTGGTTTAATTCCATTTACTCCAAGTAATTTCATATCATCATTTTTATACATTGTATTAGCATAATAATAATATGAATAACCTATAGCATCAAGTCCATTTTCATAACTTGATACATAATCAATAATTCCCATCATTGTTTCAATATATTCTTTTTCCGTAGGTTCTTTCATTTTTTTACCCCTCATAACTAAACTAAGCATTCCAGTTTGACTACCGGAATTTTCGGGTCTTTGATAAGCAATTATTTTAGCATCTCTTCCTTTTACTTCTTTCCAATTAGTAATTTCACCCGTATATATCTTTTGAATTTCTTCTAAAGTTAAACTATCAACTTGATTATTAATATTTGTAAAAAAGACAAAGGCTTCATTAACTAATGGTGTTACTTCTAATTCCACATTTTTATCTTTAGCTCTTTTTAACTCATCACTACTTGGCTCAGTCACTACAATTAAATCAACTTCTTTATTAATAAGTTTCGTATATGCTGGGTCAGTATTCGTATATTCTTTAGTTATATTAAAATTAGTTAAATTTTTTATTAAGGCATCAGTTAATGGTTGAGTTGCAAGTGAAGCATCTATCTTTATTTCTTCTTCATATTTTGTTTCTTTATTATTATCTAATACCTCTTTATTTTTAGAATGATTATTAAAGATTAGAAAAACGCCAAAACCTAAAGCTATACCTGTTAATGTAACAATTACTATAGTTATTATAATATTACTTTTTTTCATAATGCCTCCTACTTAAATAAATCTTCTATGATAATTTCTGAATTATTATAAAATTCATCATATTCTTCTTCATTTTTAGCTAGAGCTAACATATATATATCATCATTATATTGCATATATATTTTACTATCTTTCATATTTATATGTAATCCTAAAGTATCTTTTTTATAACTATCATTATCCATATATAATTCCATATTCTTAACTAAATTTTCTTTACTATCATATTTTAAATAATCATATGGTATATAATCATATATTTTATCAGTTAAAATATCTTGTAATTTAACTTTCTTATTTTTATTAATAATTTCATAAGTAAATTCATTTTTACCTAATTTATCATCAATAAACTTATAACCATAAAAATCGTTTATATTATAAGCTCCCTCTGAAGTATCAAATCTTTTATAACTATTTACATAAATATCTTTTCGATACTTATTATAATCTTTTTTATTTAATTCATAAGTATAATTAGAACATGCAAAATAATAATAATCTTTTGGATATAAATAATATGTTTCACAACTTACTTTATAAACACTATTATCTTTTCTATTTTCTTTTAATTTATTTACTAAATTATCAGTATATTCTTTAGCATTATCCATATAAGATGTAATTGATATATCATAAATAGTATTATCTATTTCTTTAAAATATTGACAATTATCATATTCACATTTTGATAATTCATTATAATAGTCATATTCTTTAAATTTTCTTGCTATTTCAACTCTTTTATTTTCAAAAATATCTTTTCCTTTAAATTTATCATATATAATAACATTATCTAACATATCTAAATATGTTAAAGATATTCTAAAATTATTATCATAATTATTTTTTAAATAATATTTATCATTATTATCTTCAATTAAAATACAATCAGTATTTGTCTTACAATCATTATATAAATCTTCTTCATATTCCGTAACCAATAAAGGATTATAAACATATACATTCTTAAAATAAAAGTTAATTGTGGAATCACGATAAGAAAATAAATATTCATCATTATTAAAAGAATTAATAATAGATAATACACTATCTTCAACTTTACTATAATCTTTTTTTATATCACAATCATAACAAGAATTATATGTATCCCCAATAGAAAAATAAATACTTTCTTCACTATCTTTATATAATTGCTCTTTTAATTTATCTTTATCAATAACAACATCAAGTAAAGTTAATGTTTTACCTGTATTTAAATCAACATTTAAAGTATCTAATAACTCACCATCATAATATATAACTGAATCATTATAATCAAAATATTCATCTTCCGTTATAGCAAATTCAATAGATAACGTATTTTCAAATCCTAAATAATTTGAAGTATATAAAGTATATTTATCTAAATCTACTTTTTTACTTAATTCCTTTATTTTATTTTCTATTTCTTTATTTATTTTATCTTGAATTTTTTTATTCTTTAAACCATTTATACTTATATAATATATTTTTTGATTATTATCTAAATTATGAACATCATAAGTTAATGGATTTTCAAAATATGGTGTAGTTATATCTACTAAATATTTTTTATTTAATTTTTTTTGAATATTTTCATTATGATTAACATAATAATAAATTTCTCCACCAATAATACTTAATAATACTATAATTATTAAAGATACAAATATTTTCTTTTTCATTCTCTACTCCTTAATAAATCTTAAATAATTTTCATATCTTGATAATAATATTGTTTGATTATTTACTTCTTCAATTACTTTACAACCTTTTTCACAAATATGCTTACAATCATTAAACTTACATTCTTTATCTTTAAATTCTATAAAACTATTTCTAATATCTTCTTCTTTATAAATATTAATATCTATTTTAGAAAAACCAGGTGTATCGATAATATAAAAATCATCTACTTCATATAAAGAAACTAGTCTAGTAGTGTGTTTACCTCTTCCTAGACTTTTAGATATTTCATTTGTTTCTAATTTAAGATTACTATCTAATTTATTAATTAAAGTGCTTTTACCTGCTCCGGTTTGACCACATACAGAAACTATTTTTTTACTTAAATAGTTTTTTAATTTTTTTATATTTATATTATCAAATACTTTAATACCAATATTTTCATAATATTTCATAATTTTATTAATATCTTTTATTTCATCATTACTTGCTAAATCACTTTTAGTAAGAACGATTACTGGTTCAATATGATTAATTGTAATAATACTAATTAATTTATCTAATAAAGTATAATTAATATTTGGTTCTTTAATACTTGTTACAATTAAAGACACATCAATATTAGCAACATTAGGTCTTAGTAAATAATTTTTTCTATCTAAAATACTTTCAATAGTCATATTATTAATATCTACTAAGACTAAGTCACCAACTAGAGGTTTAATTTTTTTAACTTTACCTCTTAGTTTACAATCGTAATATTTATCATTAACTTTGACAGTTAATAAATCACTATTAATTTTAATTAATAAGCCTTGACTTAACATAAACCATCATCACAGCCAGGTTCAACTGGAGTATTATCAGTTTGATAAACTTTGATAACAAAACTTGCTCCATTTTTAACTGGTGTACCAGCTGCTCTACTTTGTTCATAAATTGTACCATCTAAATCTGTATCACTAATTGTATAAACTACATCTAAATGAACGCCATGTTCAGTACAAAAATCTTCAACATCTGCAACTGTATAAGTACCATCCGTAAAATCAGGATAAGCAATACCAACAACAGCTTTATATAAAGTAATACTTTCACCTTTTTTAAGTTCTTTACCTTTTTCTACTGATTGTTTAACAATAGAATCATTTTCAATTTTACTTTCTTCATCTTCAATTACTTCATCTTCAATATTAACAACTATACCTCTTGCTTCCAATGAACCTTTAATTTCTAAATAATTTTTACCAGTATAATCTTCAATTAATATTGTTTCATCACCTGTTGAAATATATAATTTTACTTCTGAACCTTTTTTACGTTTAGTTCCATCTACTGGAGAAGTTTTTGCAACTTTACCAACTTCTACTTCTTTAGAAGCAACATTATCTTGCTCATCAGCAATAGTAAATCCAGCATCTTGTAATGTTTTAACTGCTTCACTTGGAGTCATATTAACAACATTAGGTACAATAATATCTTTTCTTTGACTTAAAAAGATAATTATTACAAATACTAAAGTTACAACAATTATTAAACTAATAAATATTGTCGATAGTATTATTAATAATTTATTTTGCTTTTTCATATCATCACCCGTTATCTTCTTTACGATTACTTCATCGTTTGTTTCAACTTTATTTTCTTTTACTTTTTCCGGAACTTTTTTTGGCTCCGTCTTAATTTGTTTAATGATTTTAGTATCATCACTTATTTCTTGATACTTAAATTTTATTTTTTCTTCATTGGCTCTTGCTGGGTCTAAACATGTTTTTAAATCTTCATGCATTTCTCTCGCATCAACATATCTATTTTTAGGATTCTTAGCTGTCGCTTTAATTATAATATTTTCCACACTTTGCGGAATATTTGGTATTTCATCACGAATGCTTGGAAGTGGTTCTTTTAAATGTTTTAATGCTATTTCAACAGCATTTTCGCCTTTAAAAGGTAATTTACCAGTTAATAATTCATAAAATAATATCCCAATAGAATAAATATCACTTTGTAATGTTGCTCCTTTACCACTTGCTTGTTCTGGTGGTAAATAATGAACACTACCCATTACAGAATTAGTTTGTGTAAGTTGAGTTGAATTTATAGCCATTGCTATACCAAAATCAGTAATTTTTACTAAACCATTTTCTAGTATCATTATATTTTGTGGTTTAATATCACGATGAATTATATAAGAATCATGTGCTACCGATAAACCATCAGTAATTTGTAAAACAATATCAACTGCTTCACTAACAGTTAATTTACCTCTTTTTTTAAGCAATTGTTTTAAATGTTTACCTTCAATATATTCCATGACAATATAATATTCACCATTATCTTCACCAACATCATAAACTTCAACAATATTGGGATTTGATAAACTAGATGCCGCTAGTGCTTCTCTTTGAAATCTTCTAACAAATTTTTCATCATTTGCTAAGTCACCTCTTAAAATTTTAACAGCAACATTTCTATCTAAAATGGTATCATAAGCTAAATAAACATTAGCCATTCCACCTTCACCAATACTTTTTATGAGTTGATAACGGTCACTAATCTTTTGCCCTTTCATAATCATTCTATTCACCATTCCTTGTTAAATACGCTACTGAAATATTATCATTTCCACCTCTAGCGTTACATTTTCTAATTAATTTTTCAACTTTTTCTGAAGCTTCTAAGTCTTCATCTACTAAAACTTTTTCAATTTGCTCATCCGTAAGCATAGTAGTAAGACCATCACTACATAACATAATTGCATCAATATCTTCCATATCAACTACTTCAAAAATATCTAAATCTACTTTTTCGCTTGCCCCAAGTGCTTTCATTAAAACATTTCTTTTTGGATGTGTTTTAGCTTCAGTTTCCGTTAAATTACCTACATCTACTAATAAATTAACTAAAGTATGGTCTTTTGTAACTTTATGTAATTTATTATTTTTATTGATAACATAACCTGAAGAGTCACCAATATTACCAAAAATTAAGAAACTTTTAGTAAGTAAAGCGACAACAACTGTCGTACCTAATCCTTTGGAATCAACATTTTCATCCCCATATGTTAATATATCTTGATTAATTTCATTAATATTATCATTTAACCAATTTATGGCATCTAATTTAGAGCCAATGCTAGGAATTTCATTAAATCTTTTACCAAGTTTAGTAACAACTATACTAGATGCTACTTCGCCTTTTCGGTGTCCACCCATACCATCAGCAACAACTAATAAATATTCATCACTTTCATTTTTTAAAATAGTAACACTATCTTCATTATGACTTCTAACTCTTCCTGAATCAGTCATGTAACATGCTTTCATTTCTACACCTCTTTACTTCTAAGTTGACCACACGCAGCACTTATATTACCACCAAATTCTCTTCGGATAGTAACATTTATTCCATTATCTATTAATGTATCTTTAAACTTTTTTATTCTTGTACTTTTCATAAAATCAATGTTTTTAGTTTCATTATATGGTATTAAATTAACATAGACATTCATGCCTTTTAAAAGTTTAGCAAGTTCTAAGGCATTATCTTTGCTATCATTTACCATATTAAGCATAACATATTCTATAGTAACTCGTCTATTAGTTTTTGCAATATATTTTCTTAAAGCTTCAATTACTTTACTTATATTATACACTTTATTGATAGGCATAATCTTATCTCTTATTAAATCATTCGGTGCATGCAAACTCAAAGCTAAATTCACTTGTAAATCTAAATTACTATATTCTTCTATTTTTGGTACTATTCCACAAGTAGATATTGTGATATGTCTTGCTCCAATAGCTAGTCCTTTAGCATGATTAATAATTTTAATTAAATTAATTAAATTATCATAATTATCAAATGGTTCACCAATTCCCATTACAACTACACTATTAATTTTACTAGCTATATCTTTTTCAATTAAAATAATTTGCTCAACCATTTCATATGTTTCTAAGTTTCTTACTTTTTTAAGTCTGCCACTTTCACAAAACTTACATCCCATATTACAGCCAACTTGACTAGATATACATACACTTAAACCATAATCATGATACATAAGCACTGCTTCAACATAATTACCATCTAAAAGTTCAAAAAGATATTTTTTTACTTCTTTGCCATCTTCTCTTTTTTTAATTTTAATAAAATCAATTATAAAATCTTCTTTTAATTTATTTCTTATATCTTTATTTATATTTGTAAAATTATCGATATTATATTCTTTATGAATATATAACCACTCAAAAACTTGTATTGCTTTAAACTTTTTTTCACCAATACTAAAAAAATATTCTTCTAAATCTTCAATTTTTAAATTCATTAAATTCTTCATAAGTTAATTATACTATAAATTAAAGCTTTAGTAACTAAATTTTTATTAATTTATTTTTAAATTATCATTTACTATTACTAAGTATTTTTTTTACTTATTACAAATTTAATCAATAATTGAATATAATTTATCTTTACTTGTAGAATCAGTACAATATTCTTTACCACTTATTCCAAAACAACTAGTAATACTATATAATTTTAATTTTAAAATTACTTCATCATTAGCATTATAAAAATATAAATATAAATTAGATGCTTCTAAAGTAATAATAGCATTTTGCGAAATACCATTACTATTGAAAATGATATTTTTTATTTCTTCAATATCTTCTTTATTATTTATTGTTTTAATATTATTATTTTGAACTTTTTCAATTTTAACAGTTTCATTTAAAGCTTTATCAATTATTAATTCTTTAAAAGTATTAGTTACAAAATAATAATCATTTATTGGTTTTTCTAAAAATTCATTAAAATAATATTTATCTATACCATTTCTAATTATATATTTAAAACCATAATAATTATTATAAATAGTATCTCTATCAATAGTTATCATAATATTTTCATCAAAATTTGTACTAGTAGTATTAATAGTTATATATTCTAAATTATCTAATAAAGCAAATAAAGATACTATATTATATAAATATGTTGTTTTTAAATCATAATCAAAATTATATTCATCATTTAGAAAATAATTAATTACATAATTAATAGTTAGATGGTTATTATCATTATCAATCTCTATATTATCTAAATATTCACCCATAGGTAATTCTTTAATTAAAGCCTTTGTATTATCTTTATTATTACAATATTCATATTTATACTTAATTAAATTATCTATTCCGGCTTTATTACGATTAAATGGTGATTTAGGTACAGTATTTTTATCATATTCTTTTTTTAAATCGATAAAATAATATTCTGTACTTAAATCTTTATTTATTTGATAAACATTATAAAAAGGATTTTTAAAAATAACCATATTATCATAATATTCTTTTTCATAAGCAAATCTTGGTGCAGTTTGATTATTTAAAACATTTAAATAATCAGTTAGAAAAATTATACCAACAAAAAGAATAAAAGTTATACTACAGATGATAGTTCTTTTAATATATTTAAACTTATTAGTTATTTTAATTATACTTATTAAAAAGATTATTAAACTGATAAAAGTTAAGATACTTGGCCAACTACTTTCACTTTTAAAAATAATAAAACTAATACATTCTAATAAGATACTTATAAAAAGTAGAATAAATCCTACTATACGATTTAATTTTTTATTCTTTTCATTATTATAGTTTATTGTATTAATAATATTTTCTTCTAATTTATTTTGATATTCAACTTTAGTTAATTCTTCTCCACTTAAAAGTTCATTTATTGATACATCTAATATTTCACATAATGGTTTTAATAATGCTAAATCAGGCATATTTCTCCCATTTTCCCAATTACTTACTGATTTCTCTGATACTCCTAGTAATTCTGCTAAAGAAGCTTGGGTTAAATTTTTCTTTTTTCTTAATTTTAAAATAAATTTTCCTATTTTTTCTTGCTCCATCTTTTTTCTCCTCACCATCATTGTATAATATTTAGATTATTATTGACAGGAAATATTCCTAGAGTTTTAAAATTTATATAAAAAGTAAGTATTTTGCTACTTACTCTTTATTGTTTTTTCTTTTATTTTCGTTTTTGTTTAAAAACCATCTTAATTAAGAATCATAAATGGGTCTTCTTTTGTACCTAAACTATTTGATATTTCGATATTAGATTTTAGATAGAAAACTGGGCGAACGCCATTATCGTGGTGTAGGGCAAGGTAGCCCACTATCCCGTTAGGAAACACCATCCGACCATAGACATTCATGCCATCTACGCCTTCTCTACTCATTAGCCAGTCATATGATATTCCGGTGTTATAACTATCTTTTCTGAAGTGTATCCATGCACGTTCGGCGATGTTATAACCTCCTGGATTTCCACCTGGGTATGCGTAGTAATAATCGTGTAAGTATTGTAATCCTATTTTTGCTTCTACATTATTTGTAAATACATTCTCTATTTTATATATAGTATCTCCGTCATAATTACCACCACTTTTATGTACATCTCCGTATTTCCATGTGTGGGTATTTATTTTTTCTAACCATTCATTATTGTTATTTAAATATTCATAGTAATTACTATTTATGAATATATTTGTTTGGCCTGTGCTACCTTCTCCAGTTCCTGAACAATTTGGATTGTCTTCCTTACATAATCCGTTAAGTCTATTGTATATTTTTGATTTTTCCCATGTAAATCTTGAACCATCATCTGCATAATTAGTTTTTGAATCTTTATCGTTCCATTGAAATGTGTTTGTGCTTTCTTCTTTTACTCCTGTTTCTTTTATTAATGCTAGTTGTTCATCATCGGTTACTCCGATTATTCGGTACATATATTTATCTATTGCGTCATCATCTTTTGTACATTCTTCTTTACTTGATGTTCCAAAGCATATCCAATTTTTTACATCATTTGTTCCTTGATACCTGTACATCCCTCCAACTAAATTTTTTGTTAATTGGCTACTTTTATCTTGCTCTCTTAATACATCCAATGGTGTTAATTTTTCTTCATACATCTCATCTCCAACTTCAATATGACAACTTGGTTTATCTTCTAATGTTATATTTATATCTAGTAATGTATCTGCTATTGCTCTTTGGTCTACTTCTCTATTTTCCATTACTACATCTGCTACTATTGTTGTATCACTATCTTTATTTG
>CANQBF010000016.1 GCA_947588895.1 uncultured Bacilli bacterium
AACACCTCCTTTCGGAAGTGTATTCTATCATAAAATTAGTCCTTTTTTGAATGTCTACCCTAAAGGGTGCATTTCAATTGCTAGATTCTTTTTAATTTATATCATAATAACTTATTTCAATATTATTTTCATTATTAATTACAATATATAATTTATTTTCTATTTCATTTAAATAATAATATAATATATTATTAATATTCATTTTATTTTTAGTTATAGTATTATATATAATTAAATTATTATTATCAAAAGTTATTATATAATTATGATATATTTGATAATTAGTATTAATACTATATATTTTATTAAATTCTTTACTATTTTCATCAAATGTATATACATCTTTTTCATTTATTAATAAATATATTAAACTATTACTATCAATAAATAAATAATTTACTTTATTGATAGTATCAATATTATTAATATCAATATCTTCTTTAAATGAATAATCTTTTTTCTTTATTTTTATTAATTTATTATTATTAACTACTATATAAATATTATAATAACTAGCAAATACTTCATTAATAATTTCATTATTATTTAATATATATATTACTTCTCCATTTTTATAAATATTTAAATTATCATAACTATATAAATCATTAGTATATTTATCTATAACTATATTATTATCACTTAATATATTAATATTTTCTTTTAATATATTATTCTTATTATCATATACTTTATATTCATTTAAATTATTTTGAAATATAAGAATATCTTGATTAAATAATCTTGGAACTAAAGTCATATTATCTACTATTTTATTTACTTCATTAGATTCTATATTAATTGTATTTATAGTATTATCACTATTATAATAAATATTATTAGTAGTTAAATAATTAAAATTAATATTACTATTTAAATCATAAGTAGCTATTTTTTGTAAATTAGTACCATCAATATTTTGACTAATAATATATTTTTTACTTAAATCTTCTAAAGATAATTTATCATTGGCATCAAATTCATTACATAATGGTAATTTTTCAGCAATTTCAATTCCTAATATATCATTTAAATGAGTATAATAATTTGTACAATATTCTTTTTTACAATCATCTCGCCATTCTGAAGTACATTTTTGAGCTTGCTCTATTTCACAATTTTTAATTCTTTCTTCTAAATCTAAACGATTAACGCGTGTTTCATAACATTTAGTCGGTTCATAAATATAATAGATTTTATTATTGTTAAATATGACATAATTATCATTATGTGTACTATCAATAAATATACTTTGTAAATCTAGATTATTATTTAATATATGTTTATTGCCAATAATATTTTGATACTCTATTTCATCATATGGTTCTTCTACTTCTTCAATTATATTATTATCAATCATTGGTTCATCTAAAGCTTTAGTATCACGAGTTTGCGTAAATATTAAAATAATAATTATTACTAAAATAATTGCTAATATTAATACAACAACTTTCAATATTTTATTATCTTTATTCATTGTTATCCTCTATTTTCATAGCTTAATAATATCATTTATTTTTAGATATTTCAATATATATGGAATTTAAAAAAAATGATTATTATACCAACATATAAATGAATTTATAACTTGAACATTAAATATTACAATTAATTGCAAATTATTATGAAAAATCATTAATTTTTTGCAAAAATACACAATAAAATGCAAAATATTGTGAAAAAGTAGTCATAAAAGTTAATGTTTACACATTCTATTGTGAGAAAGTGTATAAATTTCTCATTTTATAAAATTAAAAAAACTGTTTGTGAGTTATCATAAACAGTTTAATTTTTTATTAAAGTATTTTCTTTTAATAATTTAGCAATATTTTGATAATTATATTTTTCATAATTACATTCTTTTATTATTTTATCTTTATTAACTACTTTTTTATAATCTAAATATTTAATTAAATCTTCTTTAGTTAAATTATTAAATTTAATTACAGCATCAACTAAATCATCTAATTCATTATTATCTATTTTATTTATATCATTATTAAAACCAATTTTATTATTCATAATAATATCATTAGTAATAAATATAAAAGTATTATTAAAATATATTTTATCTCCCTTATTATCGGTAATATAACCTTCTTTTAATATTTCTTTTATTAAATCTTTAATACTTTGATGAGCTTCATTATAATTATCAAATAATATAATAGAAAAATTATTTTGTTTAATACTATTAAATAAATGTTCATCATTATAACCTATATAACCTTGAGTAGTACCAATTAATTTATTAATATCAATAGAAGATTTAAATTCTTTTAAATCAATTCTAATAAAGTTAGCTTTAGGAAAATAATTAGCTAATTTTTTAACAATGGTACTTTTACCTAAACCAATACCACCTTCTAAATATATTTTTAAGAAACCTTTATGATTTAATAAATTATCTTTAATTAAATTAATTATATTTGCTATATAATCATAACTATTAAATAATTCTTTATTAATATTAGTTAATGCTTTATCTAAAAATTTTAAATGTTCTTTTGTAAATAACATATTAGTTTTATTTTCTAAAACACTTATAACATCATCTTCTTCAATAGTAGGTTTTATTTTATTTTGAAAATTATCTATCTTTTTTTGAATTCTTAATTCATCTTTATATAATTTTAATGCTTTATCATAATCATTATCTTTAATACAAGCACTTTTTTTAACTTTAATTTCTTCTATTTTTTTATATAAATTTCTTTTTTCATCATTGATAACATTATTAGTTTTAACTTTTGAGCAAACCGAATCTAAAAAATCAATAGCTTTATCAGGATTCTTTTTATTTTTAATAAATTTATCAGTATAAAGTAATATTTTATCTAATATTTTATTAGGAATATTAACATTATGATGCATTTCATATTCTTTTTTAACTTTTAATAAAATATTTTTAGTTTCTTCTTTATTAGGCTCACAAACATTAATAACTTCAAAACGACGCATTAAAGCTTTATCATTAGAAAAGAATTTATTATATTCATATGTTGTAGTAGCACCGATACATTTTATTTTTCCTCTAGCAAGAGCCGGTTTAAAGATGTCACCTGCTGTAATAGCACCTTCAGCACCACCAGCACTAACCATTGAATGAATTTCATCAATAAATAAAATAATATTTTGATTGTCTTCTAATTCTTTAATTATTTTAGTTAATTTTTCTTCAAATTCACCTCGATATTTAGTACCAGATACTAAAGAACCCATTTCTAAAGAGACAATTTTAGTGTTAAATAAACTTTCAGGGACTTCTTTTCTTTCGATTCTTCGAACTAATTCTTCTACAATAGCGGTTTTACCTACACCAGCTTCACCAATTAAAATGGGATTATTTTTCTTTTTACGGAGTAATGTTTCGATAATAGCGTTTATTTCTTTATCTCTACCTACTACTACTTCATTCATATCAATTATTTCATTAAATAAAACTCCTGTTTCATAAATTTCTAATTTTTTATTAACTAATTTATTATTTTTATTTAAAGTATCATATATTTCATCTATATCTATTCCCATACCAATTAATAATCTTATAGCAATACCTTCTCCTTCTTCTAAAATCGATAATACTAGATGTCTTGATGTAACAATTCCATTATTATTTTCTTTAGCATTTTCTAAAGCATTACATATAACTCTTTTTAAAAGTGGCGTATATAAATTAATTTCGCATTCTTTTTTAGCCATTCCGACAACCATAATTAATTCTTTTTTAAACTTTTCATAAGTTAAATTATATGTACTAAAATAATTAGCCATATCTTTATCAATTTCTAAAATAGCTAATAATAAATGTTCAGTACCAACATAAGGATGATGTAATATATATCTTTCTTCCTCAGCTTTTTTTAAAACTTTTGCTACTTGTAATCCAAAATTATTATACATAATTGTTATTCTCCCTTACAAACTCTATGTTAATTTTGCTAAAAATATTAAAAAAATATACAAAAATATTAATTTTTTTAAAAAATTTTAAAGAAAAAAAGGAAATCAAGAAAAAAATTCGTATATATAAGTGAAAGGAGAAAATTTTATGCATAATAAGATTTTAAAATTTGTAGTATTTTTCGTACTATTATTTAGTACAATAGAAAGGGTTAACGCTAGTGAATTAGTTGAAGTACAAGAAGAAGGGGTTTACTATGTAAGAAGAGGTGGTGAAGAGAAATATTTTTCGGCACCATTTATGAATTACTATATTGATGGACTTACTACTTATTGTATTGAGCCTGGAACTAGAATAACTTCACAAGAATACTTCAAAGAAGACGGACTTGTTAATTCTCCTTATAGTAAAGAATTAAATGATAAATTAGAATTAATTGGTTATTATGGCTATGACTATCCTACTCATAAAACAACTAGATATAAAATGGCAACCCAAGCTTTAATTTGGGAAGCAATTAATTCGGATTTTATTGTTGATTTTTGGACACAACAATATGGACATGGAGAAGCCATTAATGTTGACAAAGAAAAGAAAGAAATAATGAATTTAGTTAATAATCATTATGAAATTCCGGCAATACCTGGATATCATGAAATTGGTACGATGGATTCATTATTTATTGAAGATGAAAAAGGCATACTTAATCAATTTGAAATAATTGATAATGGTGGACTAGATACTTATATAGATGGTAATACTCTTTACATAAATGAATTTTATCCAACTAAAACTGAAATTGTTTTTGCTAAAAAAAGATACACTAATAATCCATCAAATCTTTTTGTTGGGAAAGATGAAACAACTCAAAAAATGGCTTATTTTGGGTTAACTACTCCCTTTACATTTAAGATTATTATTTCCGTTCCAGGTGGTAAAGTAACTGTTCAAAAGTTAGATAAGGATACTTTAAGTAAAATTACTCGTGGCGATGCCTCTTTAGCTGGTACTAAATTTTACTTATATAATGCAAATAACAAATTATTAGATGAAATAGTAATTGGGGAAGATTCAACTGGAATCAGTAAAGAGCTTAAAATGGGAAGATACTATTTAGTTGAAGAAAAAGCTGGAAATGGTTATATTCTAGATGAAACTAAATATTATTTTGATATTTATGAAGAAATGAATCCAACGGTTACAATATATAATAAAGCTATTGAGAAAAATTTAGAAATTTTAAAACTCTTAGGAAATTCTCACTCGGGTATTGTATCAAGTGAAGCAAATGTTACTTTTGATGTTTATTTAAAAAGAACAATGGAAAAAGTTGATTCATTTACAACTGATGAAAATGGATATGGTAGAGTTACACTGCCTTATGGAACGTACATAATAAGACAAGAAACTACTACACCAGGTTATGAATTAGCTGAAGATTTTGAAATAGTGATTGATGAAAATTCTGAAGATATCATTAAAAGAACAATTGTCAATAATGTTCAAAAATATAAAGTACGAGTAACAAAAGTAGATGGTGAAACCAAAAAAATTATTAAATTAAATGGTATTAAGTTTAAAATTAAAAATTTAGACACTAATGAATATATTTGTGAAAATCCTGAATGTATTTATGAAACTCATAATGGTATGTTTACAACTAGTTATTTAAATGTTGGCAATTATGCTTTAGAAGAGATTGAAAATCAAATTATACCGGGATATTATTGGAATTCTACTCCCCTTTTGTTTAGTATTACACCAAACGAAAACTTTCAACAAGAAAATAATGATTTTGTGTTAGAAGTTAATTTTAGCAATAATCCTGTAAAAGGAAAAATTCAAATAAAAAAATGGGGTGAAAAAATCATTTATGATAATAATAATTTTCATTATGAAAAAGAATTATTAGATAACATAGAATATTCTTTATTCGCTGATGAAGATATTTATTATAATAATGAACTTATTTATAAAAAAGATAGTTTAGTTGGTACATATGTAACCAAAGATGGAATAATTGAAATAAACAATATATATTTAGGTAAATATTATTTAAAAGAAACGAAAACTTTAGATAATTATTTATTAGATGACAAAACATATTCTTTTGAAATTACTACTGATAACCAATATGAGAAGTTAATTGAAAAAGAATTTGAATTTAAAAATTATTTAAAAAAAGGAGCTTTAAAATTACTTAAAGTAGATAAAGATAGTGAAAAGCCTTTAGAAGGAGTAACGATTGAAATCTATGATTATTTAACTAAAGAATTAGTTTATCAAGGTATTACCAATGAAAATGGCGAAATTGTTTTAGATGATTTATATTTAGGTAAATTTTATATAATAGAAAAAGAACCATTAACTGGTTACGTATTAAAAGAAGACGCAATTGATTTTGCTTTAGAAAATAATCAAGATGTAATTGAAATTACTATAGAAAATGAAAAAATTAAAGGTCAGTTACATTTTCTAAAAAAGGATAAAAACACTAATGAAGTATTAGATAATATTTTAATTGCTATATATGATGATAATAGCAAATTAGTTTATCAAGGATATACTGATATTAATGGTCAAATAATTATTGAACTTGATTATGGTAATTATTATATTATTGAAAAAGAAACTAAAGATGGTTATATTCTTTATAATGGACAATTAAATTTTGAAATAAAAAATAATCACGAAATAATTGAACTTATTATGTACAATGAAAAAGAACCTAATGTTAAAGAAAATTTTGTTGTGCCGAAAACATCATCAAATAATCTTTATTTATATTTAACAATCAGTTCTTTTAATATAATAATAGGATTAATACTAATTAAATATGCCAAGAAAAAAATGTATTAATTATTTATTATTTTTGGCAGGTTATATATTTATGTGTATATCATTATTTATGATTATTTACGTTTATGCTGATTATAAAGAAAATACTGTTTTAATAAAAAAATATTTTGAGACTAATTCTTTAGCTAATAAATCTATAGAAACATTTAAAAAAGAAAATTATCTAGGTATATTAGAAATTCCAAAAATAAAATTAAAAAGAGGATTTTATAATATAGAAAGTAAAAATAATAATGTGAATAAGAATATTCAAGTATTAAAAAAATCGCAATTACCTTATATTGAAAACAATATTTTAGTTTTAGCTTCTCATAGTGGAAATGGTATTTATTCTTATTTTAATAAAATTGATAATTTAAATATTAGTGATTTATTATATATTTATTATTTAGATAAAAAATATATTTATGAAATTAATGATATTTATAAAATAGAAAAAAATGGTAATTTAGAAATTTCATATACAAACAATAGTCAATTAATATTAACTACTTGTGATAAGCTAGATAAAACTAAACAATTAGTAATTAAATCGCAATTAAAAGAAATTGCGACATATTAAAAGATTACATTTCGTAATCTTTTAATATGGTCTATAAGTTGGATAATAATAACTATAACTATAATTTCCATAAGGCATATATGGATTTGGTCTATATCCTTGATTTGGTGCAACATTGTAAATTGGTCTTGGTCTTGTTAATCCAACAGCTGCTCCACCTACCAAAGCTCCTGTTAAAAACGGAAAGAAAAAGTAACGGTCATTATTATAGTTTGATGGATAATTTGTATAATATGCCATAATATTCACCCTTTCGTAATAATTTATGCAACATATATTTTAAAGAGTAATATTATTACCTATTTAATAAAAATATTTGTAATATTATAAGTAATGAACTAATTAATGAAATAATAGCAAATATAATAATAACGTTAGAATAACCATCCTTTTTTCTAACTCTAACATTTTCTTTTGTTAAAGTTATATTATTATTTTCCGTTAAAGATTCAGGATTATTTGGTATTAATTTTCCATCTTTCACATATGCAATAACTTCACCCATATCATTATAAAATATTTCATTATTTTCAGTTGAAACCTTACCATTTGTTTCCTTATTTTCTCCTTGAATATCATTTACTATATCACTTCTTTGTTCAGAATCATAAACATTTGGTTTCTCTTTGACAACTTCCAATTTTTCACTTAATTTTTCTATATAATCATAATCGCCATTTTTTAATACAAAGTTTGATTTATTTGCTGTATTAACATAAAAATCACCTTTATTATCAACCAAATTAGATGTTCTTATAGAATTTTTGGAAACAACCTGACTATTTAAAGCAAGTTCTAACATAACTGGTTCGATTAATTCTCTTTGCAAAGTTTTATTATAATTAACTGTTTCTTTAATATATTCGACCTTAGAAAAATCATCAGCAAAATTTAATTTAATTTCGCAATATTTTTCACCAAAAGAATTATCATGTACCTGAAATTCAATAATGGCTTTAACATCTTTTTTTTTATGATTTCTTAATTGATTAATAATTTTATCTTTTAAAGCAATAATATCAATAATTTGTAATTCACCAATACCATCTTGTAAAAGAATCTTTTTTTCTTCTTCATTTAAATTGGTTGAATCAATAAATTCTTTTAAAGAATAATAATCTATTATTTCCCCACTTTTTATTTTTTCCTTCATGCTTTCTACTATTTCTTTATAAGATTTTAAATTATTATTAAACTTTTGTAATGCAAAAGCTGCTTCTTCTCTTGTTGCAAGTTGACGTTTATCATAGATTATTTTATAGACAGTATAATTTGAATTATTATTAATTATTACAAATCTTTCATTATTTTCGTTAGTTACATAAAATTCAGTCATTTTAACCAATCCTCAACAAAATCATAAAATAATAATCATAATAATGCAATTTAGAATTCTTTTTACTTAACACTATATTTACTACTTAAATTCAATATAAAAAGACTCATTTAAGAGTCTTCATATAAATAACTAATTTGGTGCTCGTATTCGGACTTGAACCGAAACCTTTTCACAAAGAATAGATTTTGAGTCTACCGCGTCTACCATTTCGCCATACGAGCAAGTAATATTATTATAGCATATTTATAATGATATGACTATAATAATTCTTTCTTTTTAAATAAATCTTCATTTTCATTTTCTTGACTTACTTCTAGTACAGGTAAATCATTTAATGAAGCTAACCCAAAACAATCTAAAAACTCTCTAGTAGTTCGATATAGTGTTGGCTTACCTGGTAAATCACTTTTACCAACTGGTTTAATTAAATCTTTACTAAGTAATTTCTTAACAACATAAGCACTACTTATGCCTCGCATCTCATCAATTTCAATCCTAGTAATTGGTTCATTATAAGCAATAATAGCTAATACTTCTAATTGAGCTTGACTTAATACACTTTCTTTAGTAGTTACTAATTTTTGAAAATATTCTTTATGTTCTTTTTTAGTAGTTAATTTAAAAGTATCTCCTAAAAAGCAAACTTTAATTCCTCTATTATCTTTTTCATATTCTTTTTTTAAATTAGTTAAAAGTTCTTTAGCCCTTTTTTCGTTTACTTCTAAAATATGACATATCTCTTCTAAAGTAACTCCTTCATCCCCAACAACAAAGAGTAAACCTTCTAAAACGCCTTCTAAATTCATTATTACCCTACGCTTTCTATAATAATTGTACTAAAAATTTTATCTTGTTTCAAAGTAATTTCAGAATTTTTACTCATATCTAAAAGTGATAAAAAAGTAACAACAATATTTTCTTTAGTAACAACATCAAATAACTCTGTAAACAGAACTTTTTTCTTATCTTTTAAAATATTTCTTATTTCAATTATTTTATCTTTAACACTATATTCTTTTCTAGCAACTTTAGTTGTTTCTGGCTTTTGAAAATTAATTCTTCGTTGCATTTCTAAAAAAGCATTTAATAAATCATTAATTGAAACATCACTATTAATAATTTTTTCATTATCAACATAATCTTTTAAATTTTCAGGTACTTTTGTATAGTACGCTAAACGATTTTCTTCTAAATCTCTAAAAGTATCGGTTATATTTTTATATTTTTCATATTCAATTAATTTATCTCGTAAATCTTCTTCGCTTTTTATTTCATATTCGCTATCATCCTCTTCATCATTATTATCACACTTATTAATTAACATTTTGCTTTTTAAATGTAATAATTCAGCAGCTAAAACAAGATATTCACTACTACTATCAATATCATATTTATCAATGCTATTAATAAATTCAATATATTGTTCAATAATTTCACGAATATTTATAGTATAAATATCCATTTTAGATACTCTTACTAAATGTAGCAATAAATCAAAAGGACCTTCAAAATCTTCGATTCTTAAATTCATAAAACCACCCTATTTTTATCTACAATTAAAACCTTGAGTTTCCATTTCATAATTTATAACTTTTACTTCTTCATTATAAGGATAATAATAAATATTATCAATATTTGTTAAATTAGCTGTAGCACTATCAATATTTATTTCAATATTAAATCCTTTTATATTACTAATAAATGTTGCTTTAAAACCTGTTAAACTTTTATAACTATTAATTAAATTTTGATACTTAGCATAATCTTCTTGATAATTACTACCATTTTTATCATTATTATAATAAGTATGGTTAATATTTGTTAATTTTTTATCCTTAAATATATATTCATAAGTTTCAGTAAATTTATTACATGATAATTTACCAATACCATTATCATCTGTGCTTAAAGAATAATTAGGATAATCATCAACATTCTTTTCTACTAATGTTATTACTTCAAATTCTTCATAAGTATTAACTGTAAAGCTTTCTTTAGTATTTGGTTTAATAACCCCTATATTAATTTTAAAACTTTCTTTTAAGAAAGGATTTTCTTTTTGAACATAAGTTTCTAAAAATATTTTCCTATTTGACATGTCAATTTCCATAGTGCTTTTATTTGTGACATCAAAAGAAATAGCATTATTTAAATATTTAAAATTATCATATACTAAATTGTCTTTTTCAATAACTAATTTATCATTTAATTCTTTATAAATTGAATCTTTATTAAAATTAAGTTCATCATTTTTAGAAGCATTCTCTTTAATTGTTTCAGCTGTTTCTCTTCCTAATATATTGTTAATAAAAACAGTAATATCATCAATATAAATAACAGTTAAAATAAGAATTATAATCACAATTAATATTCTTCCTAAATTACTTTTCTTTTTATAAGTGTGTCCAATTACTTGTGGCTTTAATTCAACATTTTCTAACACTACATTACTTTTTTTGGCCATTTATTATCACCCTTATTATCAAGTTATATTATATCAAAAAAAATTAATAATTGATATATGATTATTATTTTTTTTATGTTTTTAGTAATAATTTATAATTAGTTTTTAATTTTCTATTTTAGAATTATCTAATTCTTCAAACATTTTCTTCATTGTTTCACTATTATGAGTTAATTTTTTTATCGTTAAATCTTCAGCTTTATTATTTGCAAGTCGTAAATTATTTTCACTTGATAACAAAGCATCTTTTGTTTTTTGTAAATGTTCAATCGTCTTATCTATTTCTTCAATTGCTTTTTGAAATTTATCACTAGCTAAACGAAAATTACGACTAAAACCTTCTTTAAAAGCATTCATATTTTCTTCAAAATGAGAAATATCAAGATTTTGACTTCTAACTATTTGTAATTCTCTTTTATATTTTAATGAATTATTAGCTAAATTTCTAATTAAAGTTATCATTGGAATAAAAAATTGGGGTCTAATAACATACATTTTTTCATATTTATAAGAAACATCTACTATTCCTTCATTATAATAATCATTATCTATTTCTAATAAAGAAACTAAAACAGCATATTCACATTTTTTCTCTTTTCTATCTTTATCAAGCTCTTTAAAAAAGTCTTCATTCTTATGTTTACTCGCCGTTTCATCATTTTGATTTTTCATTTCAAACATAATAGATACAATTTCTATGCCTTCTTCATCATAATCTCGAAAAATAAAATCTCCTTTAGAACCGGTCTTTGCATCATTATCTTTTTCAAAATAAGCATTAGGAAAAAGGGGTCTTAATTTATTAAATTCATTATGACAATGTACTTCCAGTGACTCACCAATCATTTTCGTAGATTGTTTAGCTTTAAAATCTTTATAATAGGCAATTTGTTCATCTTTATTTTTTATTTTTTCTTCATAATTTTCTTTTAAATTTTTTTCTTTCAATAAATAATCATTTAAATTTAACTCTATTTTATTTTTAAGTTCTGATAACTCTTGGTCTTTTTTAGATACAGCATTCTTAATTTCTAAATCTTTAGCTTGTTTTTGTAATTCTAAATTATTTTTTAAATTATTTATTTCTAATTCTTTTTTATTTATTTCTTCTTGTAATTCTTTTTCAGTATTAAGTTTAGTTAATTTAACTGCATTATCTATATCTTTATTAAACTCTTCTTCTTTTAACTTTAGCTCTTTTTCAAATTCATGATTTCTAATTTGTTTTACAATTGATTCATAATCTGTTTCATTAATTTGAAAAACACATCCACATTTGGGACACTTTATTTCATTCATGTAATCACTTCCTTTATATTTCTGCAAATTTATCATAACATATTATTAAAATATTTAATAGTAAATATTGTTATATTATCTTTACTTGTAACACTTATATTGCCATTATCTTTCTCAATAATAGCTTTTGCTAAATTTAAGCCAATACCAAATCCAACTGAGCTATTACCATGATAAAATCTTTCAAACAAATGTTTTAATTCTTCTTTTTTTATTTCTTTCCCTTCATTTTTAATATTGATCATAGTATATATTTTATTTTTTTCATAATCAATATTAATAACTGTATCCCTATTTGCATACTCAACTGCATTCTTAATAATATTTGTTATTGCTTCCACTTGCCATTTAAAATCACAATTAATATTGATATCTTTTTTACCATTAGTAATTATTTTAATATTTTTTAAATCAGCTAAATTAGATATATTATTAACACTTTCATTTATTAAATCTAAAACTTTAATATTTTCTCTATTATATTTAATTGTATTAGTATCAAATTTACTTAATTTTAATAACGCTAATACTAAAAATTCAATATTATTAACATCTCTTTTTATATCTCTTAAAAATTCTTCTTTAGTTATATTATCAATATTAGGATTATCTATTAAATTATCTAAATTAATTAAAATTGATGTTAATGGGGTTTTAATTTGATGGGAAATATCTTCTAAATAATTTTTTAAATTAATTTTATCATTAACACTATTACTTGCAATACTTTTAAGCATTAAAGTAGTCTTAGCTAGTTCACTTCTTAAAATTGATAATTCTCCTTCTTCATAATTTTCAATTTCTAATTTATAATCTTCATTATTTATTCTTTTAATACACTTCGTAATTTTTTCTAATTCTTTATCTTTCTTTTTATTATAATGAATAAATACTAAAATAATTAAAATAATAACTACTAATATTAAACTTAAATTAATATAAGTTATTTTTTTATATTCGCTATCAATATTAAAAATAATATTTTCTTTATTTAGAAAGATACCTAATTCATTACTATACGATTCATTATAATTATTATTACTTAATACATTAGTTATTTCTTCATTACTAATATTATAATCTTTTAATAAATAAATTAAATTATTTATTTTATAATTAGTTTCTTTTAAATATATTTGATATTCATAATTTCTTAAAATAATAAAACTAATACTAAAAATAATAATTATAACTATTATTAATAATAAATGTTTTTTTAAATAAACTTTATTCTTCATCAATCCTATATCCTATTCCTTTAACTGTTTTAATTATATCTACTCCCAGTTTTTCTCTTATTCTTTTTAAATATACAGTAATGGTATGGTCATCAACATCATTACCTGTTAATTCCCATATTTTATCAAGTATCATTCCTCTTCTTACCGTTTTATTAATATTTATAAATAATAAACTTAAAAGATTTTTTTCTAAACTAGTTAATTCTACTTCAACATCATCTTTATAAATAACCATTTTATCTAAATCAAATTTAATATTTTTAATTTTAATTATACTATTTTCTTTATTTCTTAATAAGATTCTTTTAATTCTTGCTAATAATTCATTAGTAGAAAAAGGTTTAGTGATATAATCATCACACCCTAGATTAAAACATTTAACTACTGTATCTTCATCATCTAAAGCAGTTAAAAAAATAGTTGGAATATATAAATCTTTAATATAATTTTTATATAAATTTAAGCCATTACCATCCGGTAAAGTTATATCTAAAATAATTAAATTAGGTTTATTATTTTGTAAATAAGTATAAGCATCTTTAATATTATTAACACTATATAATTTATAATTATTTAATTTAAAAGAATACTCTAATCCTTTAATTATTGCTTCATTATCTTCAAGTAAAAATATATTCATTATATTCCTCCCTCTTTATTTTAACATACTTTTCTTTTGAAAAAAATGTTGCATTATTAACAACATTTTTAAATATTTTCATTTCTAATTGTTTCAATAATATTTTGTTTATTTATTTTACCAATGGAGTATTTCATAATTGTAAGTAATAAAAGGAAAACAACAATACAAGTAATAATTATTGATAAGAATGGTAATTCAAAACCAAAAACATATTCACCACTTATTATAGCTTTATGAATAATATAAGCAAGAATAAGTCCAATAGGTATACCAATTATTAAAGCTTTACCTCCATAAAAGAAGCTTTCCAGTCTAATCATACGATTAAATTCATTTTTAGTCATACCAATACTTTTTAACATCGCAAATTCTCTTTTTCTAAGCATCATATTAGTATTTACTGTATTAAAGATATTAGTTATTCCAATTAAAGCAATAACTATAATAAAACCATATAAGAATATTGATACCAGTAAAATAACCGATTTTAATTGCTTAGCTTCTTCTGAAACATTATAAATATTAAATTTATAATCTTTTAATAATGTTTCAATATTATTTTGTAATCTATCAGAATTATCAGTTTTTAAATATATCATCTTATAATTAACATTACTAAAATATTCTAAATATTGCTCATTAACAAATATTTCTGTAATATAATTTATTTCATCAAATCCATATGGTCTTTTATTTGTTACTAAAGCTATTTCTAAATTAAAATCTTTTATAGTATCTTCCATTTTATATTCTAAAGTTAAATTATCTCCAGGTTTATAAGTATATTTATCTAATTTATATTCTTTCTTTTTATCTTCATTATATTCCCAAACACTATTTACAATAATTGCTTTATCTTTAACATTTTCATAATTTAACTTTAATGATTTAGTATAATTTTTAAATGTTTCTTCATCTAGTACAACTAACTCATTATAATCAGTAAAATCTTTATCTAAAACATCATTTCGAAAATTTAAATATTCTTTAGTATATTTATTCTTTTCTGGATTATTAAATGATTCACTACCAAGAACAATACTATAATCTTTTACAATATCTTCTTTTACTATACTAGGTATTTCTTTATCAATACTTTTGGCATCTTCACTTCTTTGGTCATAATAAATTTCAAAATCATATGGGGTAATATTAAGTTCATAAGAAATTATTTTATAACCCAAATTAGTAAAATATGAAAGGGCAATAAAAATACTAACACAAACAATAATACTTATAACAGTGGTTCGATATTTTTTCTTACTCCGTTTTAAATTTTTATAAGATATTTCGCCACCAATTCCAAAGAATTTACTAACCCACCATGGAGTTTTTAATTTTTTACTTTTAATTTTAATATCATCATTATTTCTAATTGCCATAATTGGACTTACTTTACTTGCTTTTTTAGCACTTTTTCTTGATGCAAATAAGATAGTAATTAATCCTAAAGCAATAGAAAAGATTATAGATAGAGGTGAAAATTTAAATACTAATTTAATATTTAAACTTTCTTTAAGTAATAAATTACTTATAATAATTAAAATGTAGGACGCTAAGATACCTGCTAAAATACCTAAAGGAATACCAATTAAAGCTAAAATTAAAGCTTCAAAATAGACATTTTTCTTAATTTGCGTATGAGTTGCACCAATACTTGATAACATACCATATTGGTGTATTTTTTCTGTTATTGATATATCAAAACTATTTTTTATACAAAATACTGATGTTACAATAATTATGATAATAACTATGAAAACGGCTGTTTTTAGTGCATTTAAACTTTCATCATTACTATTACCTGTTATTAAAGTAATCAAATAATTATTATAATCAACATCAAATTTAGCATTATCCAATTCTTTAATTATTTCTTGATATTCTTGATTACTAATAGTACCATAATCAGTTAAATACCTATTATATAAATCTTTATTTACCCCTAAAATACCTGCCGAAATTTTATATATATCTTTTAAATCTTTTTTAAAAAAATTAACATAAACATCAACATTATTAATATCTATATTATTATCTAAAATAGTTATAAAAGAATAAGCACATGAAGAATATGGTTCAAAGTTAGTATTTGGTCTTTCAATAACTCCCACAATAGTATAAGTTATTTCTTTACTATTAATTATTTCATCAGTTGTCAATTCATAAATTTTACTATTTTTATCTTCAATAATATCTCCATCTTCATAATGAACTAATCTTTCGCCAACATTTAAAGTTATTGTATCTCCCACTTTTAATTTTAAATGTCCATTAGTTTCTAAATGTTTAGGTATTACTATTTCATTACTATTTTTTGGCATTCTTCCTTCAATTAATTTAAAACCAAATTTGTTATAATCTTCTTTTTTGATTGCGTTTATATAAGCATATTGTTTATATTCATTTTGAGAATCAACTTTAGCAAATCCAATATTAGCTGAATAATAATAATCTTCTATTTTACGATTAGTATCAAAAATATTTAAATCATTTTTAGGTACATTTTGATACATTGCATGAAAGTCACCTTTAATTTCTTTTTCATAAACAATTAGACTTTCTTGAAAACTAAAGAACATTGAAATAACGGCTGAAATTAAGGCAATCGATAAAATAATACCAATAATAGTTACGATTGTTCTCTTTTTATTTAATTGTAAATTTTTTATAGTTAATTTATTTAATAAATGCATATTAATCACCAACTATCTTGCCATCTTCTAATTTAATTATACGATTAGCTTGTTTAGCAATTTCTAAATTATGAGTTATCATAATTATTGTTTGTTTATAATCCCGATTAGCTTGTTTTAATAAGGCAACAATTTCATCACTACCCACACTATCCAAATTTCCAGTTGGTTCATCAGCTAATATAATGGCCGGATGAGTAATTAATGCTCTACCGATACTTGTTCTTTGTTGTTCGCCACCAGATAGTTCATTTGGAAGATGTCCTTTTCGATGAGTAAGTCCTAATTTTTTAATTAATTCATCTAATTCTTCTTTTGATACTTTATGATTATCTAAACTTAGAGGTAAAGCAATATTTTCTTCAATATTTAAAATTGGTATTAAATTATAAAATTGATAAATTAATCCTACTTCTCTTCTTCTAAAAATTGCAAGTTTATCATCATTTAATTTAAAGATATCTTTACCATCAATAAATACTTTACCACTTGTTGGTTTATCTACACCACCAATTAAATGTAAAAGAGTTGATTTTCCTGAACCAGAAGCTCCAATTATAGCCACAAATTCTCCTTTTTCAACACTAAAGGAAACATTATCTAATGCTGTAACTTTAGTATCTTTTTCACCATAAATTTTGGTTAAATTTTCCACTTTTAAAATTTCCATTTTCCACCTCACAATCTCATTATATTATTTCTTTTGTTACAAGTAAGTTACATTTAATAAAAAAAGGAAGATTACTTCTTCACTTCTAATTTAAATAATTTTCTAGCTTTTCAAACACATCTTGATTTATTTCATAAATACCATTATAAGGTTGCTCTAAATAATATTTACCATTTCTAGTATAAGCATAAATAAATGTCGCTACCTCTCCTTCATAATTAAATGTAATTTTTATTAAAGTATCCGGACTAGTTGGACTATCATTAATACTTTTAACATTTGTTTCATAATTATTATCTATTATTGCTAATATTTCTTTAATAGTAGATTCTAAACTAATCGTTTTTACTGAAAAATTATTTTCTATTTTAATACTAACTACTTTATCTTTTTCTGGTAATTTTAATTGATAATTATCTTTAGATTTATTTATAAAATAAAATCCAAAAATAACTAATATAATAATTACTATAGCAATAATTCCCTTTTTCATCTTTTCCTCTTTCTACTTAAAAAGCAAATCTTTCGATTTACTTCCTAACATGCTGTTGTACAAGCACTTTCTTCTTCTAAACATTTTAATACACATTTAAAGTTATCAAAAGTTTCTTTTTTCATTTCATCAGTTATTTCCATATAAGCATCAGTTTGTTTAGAACTTGTACCTTCAGTTAATTTATTAGGTACTCCATGAACAACACTAATAACATTTGGTGCATATATTCTCTTTTCGCCAGTTTTTACTGTTTTACCTTTACTATTTGTTAAATTATAATCACTTAAAACTGAATCAAATTTTTCAAGTAATTTATAATATCCTTCACTACCTTCTTTTGTTCTTTCTGCTTTTCCTTTATCATTTAATTCATAAGTATCTCTAATATTTAAAACATCAACATAATAAATCTTTTTAATGTTTAAATCTTTAGCAACTTCAATTAACGTGCTAATGACACTACGACACCAAGGACAACTTTTAAATCCAAAATAGACAGCAAATGAATCTTCATTATCCATCATTTTAACTATTTCATCAGCAGTTGCATAAACTATTGGATTATCTTCAGGTATATTGACTGTACGATACTTTTGACCTGCACTAGTTTCCGTATTATTTAATGACTCATATTCACTTTTAAATTTAAGGGCATCAACATTATCTACTTGAACTTTTTCTTCTTCATCAGGTTTTAAAAATATAAATGCTAAAACACCAGCAACTACTATTAAAACGACGCCTATAATAATAAATATTTTATTCTTTTTCATAAAACCTCTACTTCTTTAATTTTATTTTTTCTTCAATATTATCTAAACGATCACTTATTTTACAATACATAAAGTAATTTCCACCAAGAGTTATAACAGTACCAATTAAAACAAATGCTAATGTCCAAAGAATGACTGATGAATTACTAGTTGTTCCACTAGTTTCTTCTTTCTTAGCTTTTTTCATTTCTTCAAAAACATCATATTTATTTTTGCTATTATATTGTTCCATTATGGCATTTTCTATTTCATCATCTAAACTCTCAGCATACCCTTGACTAAATGCTTTATTACCAATTACATAAAAAGGTACTCCATCATCTTCCTCGCCTAAGAATTCAGCAACTTCTTTATATAATTCACTATTATTTGTATCATTCCAAACTTCAAATGAAACTACTTTAAAATATTTTCCTTTTCCTTCTTTAACTAATTCATTTAAATGATTTAATAAATTACGACAATAACCACAACCATTACCTCTAAATAAATAAATGATTGCTTGACTATTATTTTCCTTATAATTTGAAAAATCATGTTCAATAACTTCTTGTGTTAATGCTTCATCTAAATTTAATGTCTTATAATCAACACCATTATATTTTAAAGCCATTACCTTTAATGGTAATACCATTAAAAACATTCCTATTAAAATTGTGAATATCTTTTTCTTCATACTTTTCCTCCCTTTATATAAAAAAATTATATCTACATTATTAATTATCGCATAAAATTGTAAATATGCAAAGAAAAATCGACAAATTTTCACAAAAAAAGGTTCACTTTTTTTATGAACCTCTTACACTATTTTGAATTTCACATTCAATATCTTCTAAATCTAATTTTACATATATATCTGTATTTGATAAATAATCTTGTACTACATCTCTATTTTGTAATTCTAAATATCCTTCTATATATTTTGTTTCATTTCCTGTTAATGTGAAATTTAATGTACTTGATATATTCTTTGATACTTTCATATAACTTAAATCTACATCATCATTTGAATCTTGAATACTTAAATGTAAGATTAAATCATTTGGTCTTATTACATCACTCATTGTTCCTTCCATTGTTGCTTTTATCTTTGCTATACATTTTTGTTCTGTATTAGATTCTGCACCAGTCATTGCTACTGATATTAATTGTTTATTTGATTCTTCTACTTTTCTTACATAATCTATTTCATTATCATCTGTTCCATAATAACTTCCAACATTTCCTTCAGTAAAATCTTTTACTTTCATCTTTATATGTAAGTTATCTACTAGTGTTTTTAAAACTACTATTTCACTTGATGTTGATGATACTTTATATAGTCCTTTGGCTCTACCATTTGCATTTACTATAAAGTAAGCATAGGTTACTCCTACTACTAATACTGTTATTGTAAATATTAGTAGTAGTATTTTTACTTTATTATTATTTATTCCATTATTATTTTGTTCATTCATTTTTTTCACCTCGTTAACCTATATATTTACTCTTACATCTGGTAAACTTACTTCTTTTAATCTTAATTTTACCCAGTCACTTGTATTTCTATTTGCTACAATATTTACATCTGAATTTAAACCTTTAAACATATTTTCATGACTTTCAACACCAGCAAAATTAAAGTTATTAATTTTTAAATAATCTATTGCAGATAATCCATTAAACATATTACTCATATTTGTTACTTTTCCTGTATCAAAACTACTTAAATCTAATCTTGTTAATTTTGGAATTGATTGGAACATTCCTGACATATCAGTTACATTATTTGTTTTCCATCCATCTACTACTAAAGTTGTTAAATTAGTATTTCCATTAAACATATTATTCATATTTACTACATTTGACGTATCCCAACCAGTCAAATCTATTTCTTTTAAATTAGATCCATTGAACATATTAGATAAATTGACACTATTACCAAATTTCCAATTATTTGCTACTAATTTAACGTTATAATTGTTAGAATTTAAAACACGATTAAACTCATTAAACATTAAATTAAAATCGGTAATTGTTGAAACATCCCAACCACTTAAATCAATTGTATTTAAATTTGCACAACTTACAATCATGGCTAGCAATGATAATTTAGAAGTCCCGGCTTTAAGATTTTTCATATCAATTTTTTTAACAGTAGCATTATTAAATAAATTCGTTAAACTAGTAACTTTTGGAAGATTCCAATTTGATAAATTAACATATTCTAAATTTTTATTATTATTAAACATAGAACTATTTCTTGTTAAACTTTGTAAATTCCAATTACTTAAATCAACATTTGTTACTCCGCTACTTACAAACATTCCACCTAAATCATTTACATGAGAAACATCCCAATTACTAAAATTAAAATCTTGTACTAAAGCAGGAGTATTGCCAAACATTTGGAATAAGTTTTCAACATTTTTTGTTTGCCAATCATTTAAGTCTAATTTACTTAATTTATTTGCATTACTAAATAAATTATGCATTGTTGTAACTTTTGATACATCCCAACCTCTTAAATTTAATTTTGTTAGTTTGCTTGTAATAAAAAATGTGCTATCTAAATTTTGTAAATTTGGTGTTTTCCATCCACTTAAATCCATTTCATTGAAATTAGACCTATAAAATGTATTAAACATACTTGTAACACTTGGTATATTCCAATTCTTCGCACTTAATTTTACATCATCTTGTGTAAATTCAACTAGGTAAAACATATTTGACATATCAGTTAATGATGTTGTATCCCAATTATTCATATTGATATTCTTTAATTTTGTACATTCTGAGAATACTGTTTTGAAAGGTATATTATGTGCTATCTTCCATCCACTCATATTTACTTCTTTTAAGTTGGCATCATTGGCAAATAAGTTTTCTACTTTTGTTAATCCAACTACATTCCAATTATCCATTTTTACTGCCTCTAAGTTGATACAATTTGATAACATTCCTGAGATATCAACTAAACTATGTACATCCCATTCACTCATATCTATTTGAATTAAATTATTACATTGTCCAAACATATTTGTTGTACTATTTAATTCTGGTGCTGTCCATCCATTTAATTCTATTGTTTCTAATTTTCCTAAATTTTGAAACATTGATGTAGTTTTTGTTAATTTATCGGCTTTTAAATTCTTCATATCAATACTTCTTAATGCTGGTGCTGATTGGTTTTCTGTTCCTCCAAAGAAATTTTCTAAACTTGTTACTTGAGGTATAGTTAAGTTTGCGATTGATAATACTTGTAGTTTACTATTTCCACTAAACATATCTGTTATTGTACTTAAACTTGCTAA
>CANQBF010000017.1 GCA_947588895.1 uncultured Bacilli bacterium
TCAAACAATGTTTTTGCATCTACTTATACTTATTATATTCCTAAAAAAGAAGAGTTAATTAATGAAGTAGAAAAAGTGTTAAATGATAATAAGTAAGGAGATTAACAATGATAGAAATAAATATGATTAATAAAAAATATTTAGTGTTAATCAAGGAAATATAATTTATTTGTTAAAGGAAAATTTTAATAATAAGATATTAGACGAATTATATTTTGAACCCAAGAAAATAGATATAAATATTGTTGATACAAAGCTAAATAATGAAGACTATATTAGTAAAGTTTTAAATACAATAAATTACTTTGGTGATAAAAATGTTGAACAAATGATTATGAATAAAATAAAAGGATTCGAAGAAGAAACATCTTACAAAATAAATGTGGCGATAAATAATGAAGTTATTTATATAGGTTCTTCAGCTGGAAGTGACATACTTGGAAATAGTATTGAAACAGCTTTAGGTTATGATGATAACAAAGTTAATATGTCAAATTTTACTGGATTAAAAATTGTAAATGGTTTAATTATTCCGCACGCTAATAACAAGAAAGAATTTATAAAACAATGTCAAACTAAATATAGTGATAAAATTTATATGATAGAAGATGAAAATGGATATATAATTATAGATGAAGATGAAAAATATTATTAATTAAAATAAAAATAAGCATTGTAGTAACTTATTATTTACAAAAGAAATCCTCCCAAGGATTTTTTCTTTTTAATCTTTTTATTGCCATTTCAATTGTTATTTCATCAGGTTTAATTTTATCAAGTTCGCTCCATTTAATGGGCATTGATACAGCGCATTTTTTCCTTAAACGAATGGAGTAGGGAGCAACACTCGTGGCACTTTTAGTATTTCTTACCCAATCAATAAATATTTTTCCTTTTCTATTTTTCATACGCATATTGGTTGTATATTTATCAGGCCATTTATTTTCCATTAAAAGAGCAATATTTCTTGAAGTATTTCTAAATTCTTGCCAACTCATTTTTTTATTTATCGGTACTACAACATGATAACCTTTACCACCACTAGTTTTTAAATAAGATTTTAATTTTAAACTATCTAATATTTTTTTTAAATCTTTAACTCCCTCTCTTAATTTATCGATATCTAAATTTTTATCTGGGTCTAAATCAAAGACCATCATATTAGGTTTATTAATATTATCTATGGTACTTCCCCAAATATGAAATTCATAACTATTCATTTGGACTTCGGAAATTAATCCTTCAACATTTTTAATATAATAATAATCTTCTTTATGGTTAGAGTCATTATTAATAATTTTTTTACCAATACCTTTATTTTTATTATCTAAATGTTTTTTAAAAAATTTTTCTCCTTTATAACCATCAGGTAGTCTTATAACACTTATTAAACGATTATTTAAAAAAGGTAACATTCTTTCACTAACTTTTTGATAATATTTAACTAAATCTAACTTAGTAATAGTAGGATTCTTAAATATAATTTTATTGGGATTCGTAATAACAATATTATTTATAATTATATCTTTATCTTTCATTATTTATTTTCCTTTTTAATTTCAGTCATTGTTCTACCTGTTTTAATACTGGTGTTTAATCTTTTAATATTCTTATAACCTTTAATGTCATCTTTTTCTTTAATTAGTAACCAATTATTATCTTTAATTTGCACTAAAGCCCATTTTCCTTTTAATCTTTCGCCATTTAAAGTGAATTTTAACATTCCTTCTTTTAATCCTTTGGTAAAATTATTATATGGCTCATAAGTACCTCTATCCCAAAGCATTACCACACCAGCACCATATTCGCCTTTTGGTATAATACCTTCAAAATTACGATAACTTAAAGGATGATCTTCAACCATAATAGCAAGTCTTTTATCTTGATAATTATAAGATGGTCCTTTAGGTACAGCAAAACTAAGTAAAACACCTTTATGTTCTAACCGAAAATCATAATGGTCTTTTCTAGCTATATGATGTTGCACTACAAATTTTAATTTTTTACTTGATTTAGTTACTTTACCTTTTGGTTCTTTTGTAATTTTAAAATTTCTTTTCTTTTGATATTTTTCTAATTTACGCATAATAAAACAACCTCTTTATTAGGTTGCTTCATATTTTTTTAATTATGCTTTATTATATTTATTATTAAATTTTTCGATTTGACTTAAATGTTTATTTTTATCTAATACTAATTTTTTTGGCAATTCTTCTTCATTTTTTGCTTTAATTGGTATAATTATTTTTTGATTTATTAAATTAACAAAAATATCATTAACTTTTATGATATTATCATTAATAAATATAAAATGTTCTAAATTAATACTTCCAATATAACCATATTGCTCAAAATTAAGAGTAATTGTCATAAATGAAGGATAATCTTTAGTTTCAAAAGTTACTAAAGAAGGAACTTTAACTTTTAAATGTTGTTCTATATCAACGATTGATGAATGATGACTATGACCTTCCAAAATCAATTTTTTACCAATATAATTATCTTCAATATTTACGGGTTCAAAATTTGCTATTGGATGAGATAAAAATATTTTATCATTTTTAATATTTAAAGAACCTTTTTCATAACCTAAACTAACAATATCATGACGATAAGATTCAATAATATTTTCAAAATTAATACCATCATATAATAAAGTATTTAAATCATGATTACCTAAAATACCGAAAGTAATAATATCTTTATCAAAAGGATATTTTTTTAAAAAATAATCTATTTGATCCATTGCATTATCATGAATCTTTTTATTACCTCCAACTATACCATCAATAAAATCGCCACAGTCAAGAATAACATGAATATTATTTTTAACACAATAATCATAACATTTACTAATCAAATCAATTCTTTCATAGACTGAACCAATATGACAATCAGATTTTAATAACATTTTTATATGTCTTTCATTGGGACTAGTTATTAAAGTTTTATCATTATTATCTAATATTTTTTTTATTAAATTATATTTTATTTCTCCATTAGAATAATAAGTTTTTTTAAATTCTAATCCTTTACTTTTTATAGTGTTAAATATATTAAATAATTGTTTATTAGTTAAATTTAAAGTTGCAGCTATTTCATTTATTGTTTTACCTTCACTTGTCAACTCCAATATTCTTTTTATTAAATCAGACATATTGGTTACCTCTTTCATCAAATATTTTAAAATATAATTAATCATGTTGTCAATTCTTAACTTTAAATAATTAGTTAAATAAGATATAATATTTATAGAGTTTATATTTTTAAATATGGAAAGGATAAATAATGAACGAAGATAAATTAAATTTAATGATTGACTTATATATAAAATATATAAGTGAACATCATAATGAAGATGAAGAAGAAATAAAAGAAAGAGAAGCAAGAAAAAAATATTACCAATCATATGATTATGAAAAAATTATGAATATGGATAATAATGAATTAACTGAATACATAAAAAACTTATGGGGTGTAATGGCAATTAATGTTAACAAAATAATTAATAAAAATGGAATTAATAAATTTAAAAAGAATTTAGCTAATTTATTATATGGGGAAAATACCATTGAAAAAAGATATAATGATTTTTATAAAAATATAAAAGAGTTTAAAAGTTCAGCAATGACGGAAGTATTATCTTATAATTATCCCAATGAATTTATGCTTTGGAATGGAAAGATTAAGAATGTATTTAAAGCTTTAGAAATTCCTATTCAAAAATATGAAGAAGATTTTAATTATCAAAAATATAGCGAAACAATAAGTTATGGTAAAAAAATAAGAGATATTTTAGCTAAGAAATTAAATAAAAAATTAGATTTATTAGATACGGATTATTTTTTCTATAAAATTGAAGACATATTAAGTAAAAAAGTTAAAAATTATTGGATTTATTCTGCGAATGAAGATAATGTTAATGAATTAATTAGCGATAATATTATAACTATTGAATGGGATGAACTTGGTAATTTAAATAATTTAAGTGAAGATGAAATAAATAATTATTTTAAAGAGAATAATATAGAAAATCCAGTTAATTATCGTAAAGAAATTGATGACTTTGTACATAATATGCAAATAGATGATATTGTTATTATTAAAACTGGTAAAAAAACTTTAAGAGGTTATGGAAAAGTTATATCAGATTATAATTATGATGAAGATAAGAGTGATGGGTATAAAAATTATCGAAATATTGAATGGATAAAAACTGGGGAATGGATATTACCTTTAGAAGATAATCTTGTAGTTAAAAAATTAACTAATATTACTAAATATAAGACTGCAGATAAAAACTTTAATAAATATTATGAAAGATTATTAGCATATATGGATAATGAAGATAATACCAATTTAGAAGAAAAATATTTAGAAGATTTATATATAACTAAAGATAAATATAAAGAAATTAAAGGTACTTTAGAGATTAAGAAAAATATTATATTACAAGGATCCCCTGGAACAGGTAAGACTTATTTAGCTAAAAAGATAGCTAAAATTATAACTAATAATAATGATAATAATATTGAATTTGTACAATTTCATCAAAGTTATTCTTATGAAGATTTTATTATGGGATATAAACCTTATGAAAATGGCTTCAAATTAGAAAAAGGAATATTTTATCGTTTTTGTGAAAAAGCTAGATTAGCATATGAAAAAGATGAAAATAGTAAATTTGTATTTATTATAGATGAAATAAATCGTGGTAATATTAGTAAAATATTTGGTGAATCTTTAATGGCAATAGAAAGAGATTATCGTAATGTTAAAATAAATTTACCATATAAAGATGAAGATAAAAACAAATATATAACTTTTAGTGTACCAGAAAATGTTTATATAATTGGGATGATGAATACTGCTGATAAATCGTTAACAATTATTGATTATGCTTTAAGAAGAAGATTTGCTTTTATTGATATGGTACCAGGATTTGAAAGTGATACATTTATTAAATATCAAAAAAGTTTAAATAATAAAAAGTTTGATAACTTAATTAATGTTATAAATAAAAAAATAAATGAAGATATTAAAGATGATGATGTTTTAAATGAAGGTTTTATGATTGGTCATAGTTATTTTGCTAATCAAACGGAAATTACTCAAGAATGGTTAAATACTGTAGTTAATTATGAAATAATACCTTTATTAAAAGAATATTGGTATGAAGATAAAGATAAAGTAAAAAAATATGCAGAATTATTAGAAGAGGCAATTAATGATTAACGATAAAGGGATATTAATTAAAAATATCTTTTATATGTTAACATTCGTTTTAAAACCTTTAAATTGGAATAATTATAAAAATATAAGTGTTGAAGAGTTTGATAATGTTAGAGATTTACTAGCATGTATTCTTGGTAAAGGTATTGCTATGCAAGTAAAACAAGGATTATATCGAAGTTATGTTGATATAAGTGATGTTTTAAGTGGATGTAAAGGTAGAATAAATATTAATGAAACAATTAAATTAAAACAACAAAATAAAAATAACCTTTATTGTGAATATGATGAATTATCAATTAATAATATTTATAATCAAATATTAAAATCAACTAGTGTAATTTTAATTAAAAATGGTGAATTAAATAAAGAAAATAAACAATTATTAATAAGAAATTTATTATATTTTGATTCAGTTGATGAAATAGATATTACAAAAATAAATTTTAGTAAAATTAAATTTACAAAAGATAATAAAAATTATGTTATGTTAATGAATATTTGTTATTTAATTAAAGAAGGATTACTTATTAATAAAGATGAAGGTAATTATAAAATGGCTGATATTTTAAATGATTTTGTTATGGAAAAATTATATGAAGATTTTATCTTTGAATATTTTAAACAAACTTATAAAAAGTATTTGAATGTTAATAGAGCTATTGTAAAATGGGATACAAAGAAAGAAGATAGTTATTTACCAGCGATGAAAACAGATATAACTTTAACAAGTAAAAAAGATAGCGAAAAAGCATTAATAATTGATGCTAAATATTATGGTAAAACTATGCAAAAACAATTTGATAGAGTATCTTATCATTCTGGTAATATGTATCAAATATATTCTTATGTTCAAAATTATGATAATAAAAATAATAAGAAAACAGCTGGAATGCTATTATATGCTCGAACTATTGAAGAAATAATTCCTAATTCATCACATATTATAAGTGGTAATAAATTTACAATTACGACACTTGATTTAAATCAAAAATTTGATATGCTTAGTAATTCATTAAATAATATAGCTAATGATTATTTTGAATTAAATGGACATAATAATGAAATGATGGGATAGTATGATAGAAAATATTGAGGGAATAATTATTAAAGAAACACCATATGGTGAAACATCAAAAATAATTAATGTTTTAAGTAAAGAACATGGAATTATAGGGATAATGTGTAAAGGCGCTATGAGTATGAAATCAAAGTTAAGAAGTACAACTTTAAAACTTACTTATGGTTATTTTAATATATATTATAAAAAAGATAAGTTATCTTTACTTAATTCAGTTGATATAATTAATCCTTTAAATAATATTAAAAATGATATAACACTTATAAGTTATACTTCATATATTTGTGATTTAGTATATCAAGTAATAAAAAATGATAATTTTGATATTAAAATATATAATGATTTTATTAATAGTATTTTAAAAATAGAAGAAGGTTTAAATCCCACTGTTATAACTAATATTTTAGAAGTAAAATTATTAGATTATTTGGGAGTAGGTCTTAATTTAACAAGTTGTGTATCTTGTGGAAATAAGAAAGAAATAGTAACGTTATCTAGTGAAAAAGGGGGACTAATTTGTAAAAATTGTTATGAAGGAGAAAGAATAGTACCTATTAGTTTAGTAAAAACCATTAATATGTATTATTTAGTAGATATAAAAAGTATTAGTAAACTTTCTTTAAAAGATGATGTTATAAAAGAAATAAATTATTTTATTAATTGTTTTTACGAAGATTATACAGGCTTATATTTAAAGAGTAAAGAATTTTTAAAAACTATTGAAAAATTGTAAAGAATCAGTATAAATTATTAATTTTAAAAAGAAGTTAGTTGTTAAATTACTTCTTTTTTGTTTTAATTAAAATAGGTGAGTTAAATATGAAGAAAGTATTAAGTTATGTAGTAATATTTTTATTAACAATAACTATTTTTATTAATAAAGTTTATGCTGAAGATATAACTATTGATAAAGTAATAAGTAAATTTCAAGATAATTTAAATACTGACAAAAGTAATGAATATGTTGTTAAATTAGAAAATAATAAAATAGTAGTTTATTCTAATGATGTAAAATTTATAGAATATAATTATGAAAATAATGTTATAAGTCATAATATGACATTAGAAATTGAAGACCCGGATTCTGAAGAAGGATTTGAAATGGCAATGAAAGCAGTATTAATACAGCTTAATAATTTAAGTTTATTAAATTCAATCGCATCTTTACATGGTTATAGTGAAAGAGATATTCGTTTATTTTCTACGAGCGATGAAATAATGGAAAGCAGTAATTTTGATGTAAATGGTTATGGTTTTTCAGTAAATGAAGAAAGTGAAACTAAAATAATTGTTGATTTTAAAGTAGATATTCAAAAATTTAAGTTAGTAACTAATTATAATAATGCTAAAGCACCTGAATTAAAATTTACAGACATTCAAGATAATGAAATTGGTATCCAAGCATATGCTGATTTAGAAGATGCTAAACAAAATAATGCGGTAGATGAAGATGACTATGTTATGGTTGAAATTTATCGCTCAAAAGATGGTAAAAATTTTGAATATTTATTTAGTGTATCAGCAAGCTCTAGTGATGATATAGCAATGACAGCAAAAGATTTAAAATTAGAATCAGGTACTACTTATTATTATAAAGCAGTAGTTGACCATTCTAAAAATTTTAGTCAAGTTTATGAAGTTAGAACAGCGGGAGAGAAAAAAGCTAATAATACAATTAATTTAGAAAAAACTAACGAGGGAATAGTTATTAATATAAAAGCGAATTTAGAAGATGGTAAATTTGTTAAAATATATAAATCTACTAATAATCAAGATTTTGAATTACTAGCAGAAGTTTCTATTTTAAATAATGAAATATCTTATTTAGATGAATTAGTTGAAAAAGATAAGACATATTATTATAAAGTGAATTTAGGAGATAATAATACTATTACCAATTCTCTTCAATATGATATAGATAATACGGTAGATAAGACTATTGAAAACCCTCAAACAGGAATGTTTGATAATGTACTTCATGTATTACTAATAATTGGCATTAGTTTAGTGGGATTAAAAGTATTAAATAAAAATGAAAAAATAAAACAATTATAATGTCTAAGTAATTAGGCATTTTTTTAAAATAAAAATTTGTTATTGCTCTTAAAATTAAAATAATTTATACTATAAGTAAGGGTGATGGTATTATGGCAGAAATGATATTTAAGTATAGTGCAATGAGTGGAGGTAAGACACTTAATTTATTACAAACAGCATATAGTTATGAAGAAAATCATTTTAAAATAACTTTGATTAAGTCAATAAAAGATACTAAAGGTAAAAATTGTGTTTTATCAAGAAATGGTATGAGCAGAAATGTTGATATTTTATTAAAAGAAAATGAAACATTATTAAATGCTCATAATTATAAGAAATATTATACTTCTAAAGTAATTTTAGTTGATGAAGCTGAACTTTTAAACAAAGAACAAATTCAAGAATTATGGACAATAGCTCATTTAATTAATATTCCGGTAATATGTTATGGTCTTAGAAGTAATTTTAAGGGTGAAATATTTAGTGAAGGTGTTGCTCATTTATTTGCTGTTTGTGATATTATAGAGGAAGTTGGTAGTACATCATTATGTGAATGTGGCAAAAGAGCTGTATTTAATGCTCGTAAAATAAATGATAAATATGCATCAGATGGACCTGATATTTTAATTGATGATGGTACTAAAAAAGATGTTGAATATGTACCACTTTGTTCTTATTGCTATTTAAAACATGTAAAAATAAATAGTGAAGAAGCTAAAAAATTAGCAAATTTAGTTGCGAAAATACGTTAGTTAATATATAATTATAGTCATAGAAGCGATGACGATGTGGAATACCAGAGCTATATAGTAATGAGATTCTTCTAAGAATAATTAGGGTGGAACCGTGGGTAATAACTCACCCCTAAATGCTTAGGAGTTTTTTTATTAAGAAAGGATAATTGATATGGAAGAAATGACAATGGAAAAAATGACTAATTTGTGTAAACAATATGGTTATATTTATCAAGGAAGTGAAATATATGGAGGACTTGCTAATACATGGGATTATGGTCCCCTTGGTTGTAAACTTAAAAATAATGTTAAAGATTCATGGCGTAATTTTTATATTCGAAGAAGAATGAATGCTTATGAAATTGATGCTGATATTTTAATGAATCCTAAAGTTTGGGTAGCATCAGGTCATGTTGCTTCATTTAATGACCCACTTATTGATTGTAAAAGTTGTAAAACAAGACATCGTGCTGATAATTTAATTGAGGCTTTTGATAGTAATGTTCATGCTGATGCAATGAGTGAAGATGAAATGCTTTCATATATTAAAGAACATAATGTACCATGTCCAAAATGTGGTAAAAGTGATTTTACAGGAATAAGAGAATTTAATTTAATGTTTGAAACTAATCGTGGGGTTATTAAAGATGATAAAAGTATTGTATATTTAAGACCAGAAAATGCTCAAGGAGAATATGTTAATTATTTAAATGTTAAAAGAACAACTAGAAGTAATTTACCATTTAGTATCGGTCAAATAGGTAAAGCTTTTCGAAATGAAATAACACCAGGTAACTTTACATTTAGAACCATTGAATTTGAACAAATGGAATATCAAACATTTTGTAAACCAGGTACTGATGAAGAATTATATGATTTCTATAAAGAATTTGCTTTAAGATATTTTATTTCTCTAGGACTTCCGGAAGTTAAACTTAGATATCATGACCATGAAAAACTGGCTCATTATGCTAAGATGGCTTCAGATATTGAATATGAATTTCCTTTTGGCTGGGGCGAAATAAATGGTACTCATAATCGTACTGATTACGATTTAACGCAACATGAAAAGTATAGTGGTGAAAAAATGACTTATACGGAACCGGAAACTAATGAAAAATTTATTCCTTATATAATTGAATCAACCATTGGTGTTGACCGTTTAGTATTAGCTCTTTTATTTAATGCTTATCATGAAGAGAAATTAGAAAATGGTGAAACAAGGGAAGTTATGGAGTTTATTCCAGCACTTGCCCCATATAAATTAGGTATTTTACCTCTTATTAAAAAAGTTCATAGTGAAAAAGCTAAAGAATTATATACTGAATTGACAAAATATTTTGATTGTATTTATGATGATGGTGGTAGTATTGGTAAACGTTATAGAAGATGTGACATTATGGGTGTTCCATTTGTTATAACTATTGATGATAATACATTAAGTAATAATACTGTAACTATAAGAGATAGAGATACAATGGAACAAATAACTTTATCTATTGATGTAATCAAAAATTATGTTGAAGATAAAATAAAAATATATTAAATTTGTAAACACTTTACATTTGACGTAAAGTGTTTATTTTTGCTTACAAAAGTGTAAAGTTAAAGACATTTACTTAAAAATTTGTTACAATATTGCCATAATAAATTATTGGGGAGATAATATGCAAGAGATAGTTGGAAAGTTAAAAAAGATAGTAAAAGAAAATGAAGATAAAAGAATTTTAATATTAAATGTTTTACACAGTGAAAAATTAAAACTTCAAAGATTACTTGGTGTTGGTGAACAATATGATAAAGTATTTGACAATTTATTAATAGAGAAATTTGGCTTTATAGAAACTCGTTATATTCCAGATGCTGAACAAGAAAAAGTTGAAAAAAGTATTACTATAACAAAAGGTATTCCTTTATTTAGTAATAAAATAATAGATAGTGATATTATGATCTTTTTATATATTAATCCTCAAACTTTAAGAATTCTTTGTAGTAAAGATAATGTTTCATATGAAGTAGCTTTAGAAATGCAAAAGAAAATCCAAAAAGAATTAAAATTATTAAATCAAAAAATTATAACAATTAATTTATATTCTAATAATTTAGCTTTAGAAGATGTAGGAAGAAAAGTTTATATATGTGATAGTAATAATTATTATTTATGCGATAAAAGAGATATGGATATAGAAGATGAATCTTTTTTAAGATTTCCTTATATAATTTATGTAAATGAATTAGAAGATATAAAAAGAAAACAAGGATTCTTATTAATTATCAATGAAGATTATTTAAATGTTACTAATCATATTGATATAGATAAAAAATATCGTAAATTATTTAATCATTTTAATTTAGTTTATATTATTACAAATGATAATCAAAAAATAAATATGTTTCATATTAATTTTTCTAATATCTATTTTGTGGATACTGAATATTTTGATGATGATGTATTAATGGAAATATATTATGATTATATATTAAAAAATAATAAAATAAAATTTAGTAAAAAGAAAATGTTAATATTAGATAAAATGAATAAATATTTTAAAAATAAATATTCAGTAAATACAAAAGAATTAAAAGAATATTTAAATATTTCCTATAGAAATGTTGAAAGATATATGAATGATTATAATAAGATATATAAAAATATTGGTTATGATTATGTAAATAATGAATGGTATATTATTCATTAATTAAAAGTAGATATAAAAAAATATCTACTTTTTTACAATTACTAAATTAGAATATATTTGCTTATAAATGCAAAATATTAAAAATCAAAAAATGTCGTTTAAAAAATAAGAAAAAACACATGTTAAAATGGGATTGTAATTGATTAAAGGAGGAAAGTGTTTATGAATCGTTATAATGCTTCTAAAGAAGTAGTAAAATTACTTGAAAGTGAAGATAACATTATTGGCCAAATAAAAGCTTTAAGAAAGTATAGGTATAGGAATGGAGTAAAACCATATATTGATGCTTTAAGAAAAGCTAATCAAATGAAAAATGATGAAGTATCTCATTATATTATGTATTGTATTGTTAAATATTTTTATGAATTAGATGTTAAGGATGTAAAGAAACCAAAAGATATTAAATTAACATCTACAATTGAATACTTAGATGAGGTTGATAATGAATAGTAATATTTCAGTTATTAGTAGTAGGAATCCTAAAGAAAGGATTCCCTTACTAGTAAATATTTTATATGAATATGGTATTAAACAAAATAAAAATATTTATTTCCAAGCTTTTGATATAAATACAACATTTTATGTTAATCATTTAATTTCTTTAATATCAAAGATAGATTTTAAATTAGTAGAAAGTTATATGTTTCCCGTAATAACTAAGAGTGAGAAATTAAGAAATCAAAAAATTGATACTCAAAAATTGTTTACGGCGATTGAAACAATTAGAAATTCTAATATTAATATAAGTAGTAATAAAGTATTAGATAAGGAAAATTGGTTAGATTATGTTTTTGATTATTCTTTACCATATTCAGTTATTATAATTGATAATTTTAAAACATTTATTGATAAAGTAGATATCGATATTAATACAATAAATAAACATATTAATAAATATTGTCAAAAATTTAATGCTGAAGTAATTTTGTTTATGAATGATAGTGATAAAGATAAATATTCTTTTCCAAGATGGAAAAATTCACAAGTGAGTGATGCATTTATTTTTGAGTTTGATAAAAATAATTATAATATTTTAGATATTAGAGAAAGGATGGATAAATAATGAATGAAAGAATAGAATTTAATAGTTTTACCAACATGAGTAAATATAGTAATGTTAATTTTAAAAATTTAATAAATTATGCTAGAAAGTTAAAACAAAATAAAATAGCTATAACTGATTATAATGGAGTTGAAATATTTCCAAAAATTGAAAAATATTTAAAAGATAATAATATAAATGATATAAAAGTTATATATGGAGTAGTAGTTAAATTATTAGTAAATGAATGGATAACACCAATTACAATAATTGTTAGAAATCAAAAAGGTTTAAGTAATTTATATAAAATTATTACTAATATTAAAACTATTAATAAATATAAATATCATGAAGAAGTTATAACTAAAGAAGAACTTGTTGATTTAAGTGATGGATTATTATATGGTTTAGATATTAATTATTTAGAAATAATATATGATGATTTAACTAATGAACAAATAGTAGATGATATGATGTGGTATGATTTTATAATAGTAAGATTTGATGAAGAAAAAAAAGAATATCTTAAAAAGATAATTAATTTAGCAAGAAAATATCGAAAAATGGTTATTGCAACAGGTAATGTCCATTATTTACATAAAGAAGAAAAAGAAGAATATTTGAAGTTATTTCCTCAAATGGATAAAAATATGGAATATTATTTAAGAAGTACCAAAGAAATGCAAGATGAATTTAAATTTTTAGATAATGAAGAATTAATAAATGATATAGTTATTAATTTACCTAATAAATTAGCTTCTTTAATTGATGATATAAAAATAAATGATGATAAATTATATTTACCAAAAATTAAAAATAGTAAACAAAAATTAATTGAGAGTGTATATAAAAAAGCTAAAGAATTATATGGAGAAAATTTACCATTAGAAGTAGAAGAAAGAATAAAAGAAGAATTATATGGAAAGTTAGAAAGTAATGGAGGAATTATTAATCAAGGATATGAAACAATTTATTTAATTTATAAAGAATTAGTAGATTATTCTCATAGTTTAGGTTATCCTGTTTATCCAAGAGGAGCAGTTGCTTCTTCATTTGTAGCATATCTATTAGGGTTAACTAATATTAATCCTTTAAAATCGCATTATATTTGTTCAAAGTGTAAACATAGTATTTTTGATTTTAAAGATAATAAATCATATGATTTTGGTATAAATTGTCCCGATAAAGAATGCCCTCAATGTCAAAGTAAGATGAAGAAAGATGGCTATAATATTTCTTGTGAAACTTTTTTAGGATATGATATGAAAAAAGTACCTAATATTGATATGAATTTTGCTTATGATATTCAAAAAGATATTCAAAATTATTTACAAAAGATGTTTAAAACTAATCATGTATTAACATCTTCAGTAATTGGTTATAAAAATTTAAAAAAAGTAAAAGGCATTCTTCCAGGAGGATTTATTGTAATACCTGACGATGAAGATATTTATAAATTTATGCCAATAGAGTACCCAAATAATCAAAGAGAATTAAATTGGAAAAGCACCCATTTTGATTATCATGATATTAAAAATTTATATAAGTTTGATATTTTAGCTCATGAAACTCCATCTATAGTTAAGAAATTAGAAGATAAAACTAATGTTAAATCTAAAAATATACCATTAGATGATAAAGAAACTATTGAATTAATTAATAATAGAGATTTTGCTAAGATAAAAGAATTAGATAATGAAAAAATAAGAAATATTCTAAAAAAAATAAAAATAAATAATTTAGAAGAGTTAGTTAAAATAATGGGTTATTGTCATATTGAAGGAATTAATAATGATTTTAAAGATTTAATTACTAATAAAGATGATATGGTAAATTATTTAATTAAACATAATATAGATGAAAAGAAAGCTTATGAAATAACTAATAATATTAATAGTAAAAATAAAGAATTATTTAAAAATGAATTAATGAATAAAAATATTGATGAATGGTTTATTGATTTTTATTCTAAAGTAATATTTTTATTACCAAAATCTCATGTTGTTGGATATGTAATTAATGCTTTTAGATTAGCTTGGTATAAGAAACACTATCCATCTTTATTTGAAGAATGCGTAAAGGAATTATAACTAAAAAGAAAAAGGCATGTATATGAAAGTAAAAATAATAAAAGGTACTCATCAAATTGGTGGTTGTATTACTGAAATTACTAGTGATGATGGTTATAAAATAATTATCGATTATGGGGAAGATTTAACTGATGATCCTATTAAAATTAAAAAATTTCCCATAAAAGGTCTTACTCATGGCAAGAAAGAATATGAGGGCGTATTTATTACCCATAGTCATGGGGACCATATTGGATTAATCTCAGATATTAAGAAAAATATTCCTATTTATATTGAAAAAGTATCAGCTAAAGTATTTGCTGTAGCTAATGATTTTTCTCGTTGTATTCCAATAAACAATAATTTAAAAACATTTGATTTTGAAAAACCAATATATATTCATGATTTAAAAATTACACCTTATCGAACTGACCATTCAGCCTATAATTCAACTATGTTTTTAATTGAGAATAATGGTAAAAAAATATTACATTTAGGAGATTATCGTTCTAATGGTTATTATGGCGAAAATTTTTATGAAAATTTAAGAAAAATTGGTAATGTGGATTTAGTAATTACTGAGGGAACAAATATAACTAGAGTTAATTCACATGATAATAAAACAGAATTAGAATTAAAAGAAGAAGCTATTCAAATATTTAAAAAATATAAACAAGTATTTATCTTACAAGCATCAACTAATTTAGATAGATTAAAGACATTTTATGATGCTGCTAAAGAAACAGGTAAAAAATTTATTGTAGATATAGCAACTGCTAATATTTTAAAAACGATTAATGATGAAAACTTTCAATATTTACAAGATAAAGATGTTGATGTTTGGTTAAGTAATGGTTATTCTAAAGAAAATATAGAATTTTATAAGAAAAAAGATGCTGATTTTTATGATAAATATATAGCACCTTTTGATAATGTAAAAAGAAGTAAAAATAGTACCCATGGTGAATATGTAATGCTTGTTAAAACATCAATGCTAAAAGATATAAAATATAATTTACAAAAATATCGTGATAATGCTCATTTAATATATTCTATGTGGTTAGGATATAGAGATGAAAAAAGAATGAATACAGAAAAAACTAGATATTTTATTAAAGAGTTAAATAAATTAAATATTCAAGATGAATATTTACATACTTCGGGACATGCTGATATTAAAACTATTAATAAAGTATTAGAAATAATTAAGCCAAAACAAGTTATTGGAATTCATACTGAAGATAATACATTATTATTGCTAAAATTACCTAATTATGTAATTGTCAATGATAATGAAAGTATAGAAGTGTAAATTAAAAAGATTTGCTATATTGAATATATGTGGTAAAATAAAAGAAATTTAATAGTATTAAATTGGATTTTGTGTAAAATGGACTTGTCAAATAAATAATAATTTGATAGAATTAAAGAGTATAATAGAAAAGTGGAGGATAGATATGGCACTAGATAAAATAAAAGGCTTTTTTAATAAAATGGAAGAAGAAGACGATGTAGATACTGAAGATAGTTACTACGATAGTGAAAATATAAAAGAAAGCGTTAAAAATGGCAATCAAATGATATTACTTGAACCAAGAAGTTTTTCTGAAGCTCAAGCTATTGCTGACCATTTAAAGAATCGTAATAGTGTTGTCGTTAATTTAAAAAGAGTTACATCTACTCAAGCAAAAAGAATAATCGATTTTCTAAGTGGTTGTATTTATGCAATTGGTGGTAATATGCAAAAGATTGGTGTTGGTATTTATCTATGCACTCCAAAGAATGTTAGTGTTCAAGGTAAAATAACAGATGATAATGATAAAGTCAAAACTGGAGCCGAAGACGATTTAGAATGGTAATGATGGGAAGTGAGTTATTATGAGAAAATTTAATAATAGCTTTCCAGGTTATAATAAAAAAGAGGTTAATGCTTTTGTTTCTAATGTTGCAACTGAATATGAAAGTATGCTTAATAATTTAAAAAGTAGAGATAAAGAAATTGAATCTTTAAAACAAGAATTAGAGCGTTTAAAAAATTTGGAAGCAACTTTTAATCGAGCAATATTAATATGTGAAGAAACAACGCAAAACATTAAAAAGACAGCATTTGATGAATCTAAAGTAATAATTGAAGATGCAAAAAGAAATGCATCGAGAATAATAAATAATGCTTTAATCAAAGCTGAGAAAGTGGAAAATGATGCTGATAATTTAAAGAAGCAAGTTGAGCAATATAAAAGAAGATATCGTAATCTTTTAGAAACCCAACTTGATGAAGTAGATAGGTTAGATTTAGAAAGTTGAGTGTAATTTTGATTACACTTTTTCTTTACTAAATTTATAATTAATAGTATACTTTATTTAGAATATAATTGTATGGAGGTATAATGAAAGTTAAAACAATAAGTGCGATTATAACATTATTAATATTAATACCAATAATATGGTGTGGAGGTATAGTTTATAATATTGCCGTAGCTATATTAGGAATACTTGCTTATAAAGAAATATTAGATTTAAAGAAGACACATAAAAAAGTTCCTAAAGTAGCATCAGTATGTGGGCTTATTGCCATGATCTATTTAATTTTAGGTAGTTATGGTAGTAATATATTAACTTTTAGAGCTGTTTTAATACCAATAATTTTATTATTAGCTCCAACTATATTTTATAAAAAAGATGTTTATTCATCGGAAACAGCATTTAATTTACTGGGATTAATATTACTAGTAGGTATTGGCTTTTATATATTTATAATTATTAGAGATATTAGTTTAAATTTATTAATATATTTAATGTCTATAGCTATCATAACTGATACATTTGCATGTGAAGTAGGTTGTTTAATTGGTAAACATAAAATGTGTCCTAAAATTAGTCCTAAAAAATCTTGGGAAGGGGCAATTGCTGGTTTAATTGGAGGAACAGCTATTCCCGTAATTATTTATTCGACATTGGTTGGTAATTTTAGTTTTAAAATAATAATTATTACGATGATTTTATCTATTTCAGGTGAATGTGGTGATTTAATATTTAGTAAAATAAAAAGGGAAAATGATATTAAAGATTTTTCTAATTTAATTCCAGGACATGGAGGAATATTAGATAGATTTGATAGTATGATTATAATTGTTATAATGTATGCAATTTTAGTTTGGAGTATTTAAGGAGGAATGTAACAATGTGGATTGTATCAATATTATTATTTATATTTATTTTAGGTATAATAGTTTTATTCCATGAATTAGGTCATTTTTTATGGGCAAGAAAATTTGGAGTATTTATTTATGAATTTTCTATCGGTATGGGGCCAATAATTTATTCTCATACTAGTAAAAAAGATGGAATAAAATACAATATTAGAGCACTACCTATTGGTGGATTTGTTCAAATGGCTGGAGAAGTTTATGAAGATGATAAAAAAGTTCCAAAAGAAAAATGCTTATGTAATAAACCAATTTGGCAAAGAATAATTGTAATGGCTGCTGGAGTTGTAAATAACTTTATAATGGCAATAATTCTTTTATTTGTTTTTGCTCTAATTTATAAAAGTACCGATTTAACACCAGTAGTTAGTGATGTAGTCGAAGGTTATCCAATGGCTGAATCTAATATTCGTAAAGGGGATATTATTACGGCAGTCAATGGTAAGAAAGTAAATACACTTGATGAAACTCAAATATTACTTTATTATAAAACTAAAGATGGTAAATATTCATTTACTGTAAAACATACTGATGGTACTAAAGAAACTGTAAAAATGAGTCCAAAAGTTGAAAAAAATGAGAAGGGTGATGAAACTAAGGTTTTTGGTGTTCAATTTGAACAAAAAGAAACTCATGGATTTGGTAATAAAATCAAGTTTACTTTTCAAAAATTTGGTGCAATCGTTTCTCAAATGTGGTTAACTTTAAAAGGATTATTTACAGGTAAAATTAGTTTAGATAATTTATCTGGTCCAGTAGGTATTTATACTGTAGTAGATGAAGTAGTAAAAGAATCAGGTAAAGCTTTATATTTAGTGGCCAATGTAATTAATTTAACGGTTTTACTTTCAATTAATGTTGGTATAATTAATATTTTACCTATTCCAGCTTTTGATGGAGGCCATATATTATTCTTAATAATTGAAAAAATTAAAGGAAGTCCAATTAATCAAAACTTTGAAAATTGGTGTCATACAATATTCTTTATCTTATTAATGTTATTAATTATAGTAGTAACAATACATGATATAATGAGACTATTTTAGTAAGCAAATTATTGCTTACTTTTTTAATTAATTGTATAATTTTAGTTATGAAAAGAGTTTTACGAAAAAAATATTTATTAATTAGAGATAAAATTGAAGAAAGAAATATTAAAGATAAAATTATTTTTAATAAAGTTATTAATCATGAAAGAGTAAAAAATGCTCAATTAATTTTAATATATGTTTCTTTTAATAGAGAAGTAGATACAATTAATTTAATTAATTATTTCCTTTCTCATAATTATTTACTAGGTGTTCCTAAAATAGAAAATAATATAATGAATTTTTATTATATTAATAGTTTAGATGATTTAAATAAAGGTTATTTTAATATTTTAGAACCTAATACAAATAAAATTGTTAAAAATTTTGATAATTCAGTATGTATAACTCCAGGAATTTGTTTTTCTCATGATGGCTATCGTATTGGTTATGGTAAAGGTTTTTATGATAAATTTTTTAGCACTCATGATGTATATGCAGTTGGATTATGTTATAAAGAATGTTTAATTAATAATATACCATATGATGAATATGATAAAAGAGTAAATGACATAATAACTGATTAATGATATAATATAGGTGTTCTTGTAGCTCAGTTGGATAGAGTGTATGCCTCCGACGCATAAGGTCAAGGGTTCGATTCCCTTCAAGAACACCATATTGATACTAAACTTTGGAATTTCTAAGTTTTTAACATATAGATAAATTTTATTGACATAATTATAATTTATTATATAATAAATTAACTAATTTAATAAATTGTATTATTTTTGAGTTTGCCCTTTTTGGAAAATTTTACAATTAAAAGTAATATGTAAAGTGAAAAATTATCACTTTACAATTTTTCATCATACACATGGAAACTATTTATAAATTATTTTACTTTCTTATTCTATTTCTTTTAGTGCCAAATACCATAAATTACATCAAGTATAGAATTGCTAACAACATTTCGGCAATTTCTTAATTTACTAAAAAAGCTTAACAATTTTTCTTTTCAAAACTTAGTTATTTGATGTAAAATAGTTCATTAAAACATCTTCAAAAAACTTGTTTAGCATAAATTTAAAATTTCGCTGATTTTTTTATACTATAACGATTGGGTGTTTTCTTTTTTTGCTTTAAAAACGCCACTTTTCATCATATGAAAAATGGCGTTTAGCACTTAACTTTTATATTTGCTTCCAAAAAGGGCAAACTCAAAGTATTATTGCTTTTAAGGATTAAATTAGTTATAATTTTTATAGAAGAAAATTTTTATTTGTTCTTCTACATTTTACGGGATAGAAAAGAGTGGTTTGTATTAGTTGCTCTTAGTCTAAACATATACTTTGAGCATCTATGAATTAATAGTGCTCATTTTTAATAATTAAATTAAATTAGAAAGATGAAGGAGAATATGGAAAACGAAAAAAAAGATTTTAGAAGTAATGAGTTAAAAAAAAGAGTAAAAATTTTAATTGAAAAATCTAAAAAATTGAAGCTTATTAAGTCACATACATTAGCATTTAAAGAAAATCCAACAGAAGTTGAAGAACATAAAGGAAAATTAATCGCATATAGAAAATAGGAACAATATGAAATATGAGGTCGGTGATATAGTTTTTGTATCAAAATATAAATACGATAATGGAGAAAAAGGAAAAAATCATTTATTTGTTATAATTGATGAAGAAGAAAATTTGGTTCCTGTTGAATATTTTGGCATGATAGTTTCTTCAAGAATTGAAAAATCAAAAGAAAATTCGAATTTTAAATTTAATGAACCTTTAAAGAAAAATAAAAAAAATAAATTAAATGTTGATAGCATAGTAAAATGCGATCAAATTTACAAAATACCTTCAAAAAATATTCAATTTAAAATAGGTAGAGTTGATATTGATGATTACATAAGATTTATGGATGCTTATAATAT
>CANQBF010000018.1 GCA_947588895.1 uncultured Bacilli bacterium
TTTAAAAAATGAATTAAATAGATGTGAAGAACTAGGAGTTAAATATTTAGTATTACATCCCGGTAGTAGTGTTAATTTATCAAAAGAAGAAGGAATAAATAATATTATTGAAGCTTTAAATTATGTTGTTTCTTTCGATAATAAATGTATGATATTACTTGAAACTATGGCTGGAAAAGGTAGTGAATGTGGCTCGACTTTAGAAGAAATAAAAACAATTATTGATGGTGTTAAATCTAAGAATATTGGTGTATGCTTAGATACTTGTCACTTAAATGATGCTGGTTATAATATGCAAGATTTTGATAACTTTATGAATACTTTTACTAATATTTTAGATATTAATTTAATTAAATGTATTCATGTTAATGATAGTAAAAATGTAATGGGTTCTCATAAAGATAGACATGAAAATATTGGTTTAGGTAGTTTAGGTTTTGATACAATATTAAATATAGTTAATTATGATAAATTAAAAGATGCTCCTAAAATCTTAGAAACACCTTATGTTAATAAAGAAGATAATGGAAAAGAATTATTATATCCTCCCTATAAATTTGAAATAGATATGCTAAGAAAAGGGATTTTTAATACTAATTTAAAAGAGGATATTCGTAATTATTATAAATAATTAGCGTATTTTTGAGTATATTCTTGATAAACTTTAGTAATTTTACTAAAGTTTTCTTTTGAATAATTATCTTTGTATCTTTCTATGTTAAATACTTTTGGATTAGCAAAAAAGTTTTTATAATTCTTTTTAACAAAATCATAAGTAAAATCTAACTCGGCAGATGATAAATCAATATTTTTAGATAATGCAAATGTTTTAATATCTTCTTTAGTCATCTTATTAATATATCTTTCTATTATGTTAAACATAAATTATCACCTAATATATTTTATGATTAATTTTAAATAAGAATACAAAAATATGAAATATCCATAATAATAATGGTGACTTATATGAAAAAATATCTTTTTATAATATTATTATTTACTATATTATTAACAAGATTAATTTATATAAATGTTATTGATAAAAATAAATATCAAGAATTATTATTTCAAAAAACAAATAATTATATATATGGTTATTCAGCCCCAAGGGGAAGAATAATTGATTGTAAGGGAAGAGTTTTAGTAGATAATAAAGGAATAAAAAGTATTTATTATACAAGGTTAAAAGATATAAGTAAAAAAGATGAAATAGATATTGCTTATAAGTTAGCTAATATTATTGATATTGAAATAAATGAAAATAGTTTAAAAAATTTTTGGCTAATATTAAATAATAATGGTGATGATTTAATAAATGAAGATGAATGGAAATTATATAGAGAAAGAAAATTAACTAGTGAAGATATTAAAAATTTAAAATATGAAAGAATTACTGAAGATAAATTAAATGAATTAAGTGAATTAGATAAAAAAAGTGCAACCATATATAATTTAATGAATAAAGGGTATTCTTATGATAAAAAGTTAATTGTTAAAGGGATTAGTGATAAAGAATATAGTTTAATTGTAGATAGTAATATTAAAGGCATAACAGAAGAAATGACATGGGAAAGAGTATATAATTATGATAATACTTTAAGAGATATTTTTGGCTCAATTGGTAGTGTTCCCGAAGAAGAAATAGATGAGTATTTAAAAAAAGGATATCAAAGAAATGATATAGTTGGTATAAGTTATTTAGAAAAAGAATATGAAGATTACTTAAAGGGAGAAAAAGATATATATAAAGTTAATAATGATAATACAATAACTTTATATAAAGAAGGAAAAAAAGGAAATGATTTAGTTTTATCTATTGATATAGATGTTCAATTAGAATTAGAAAAAAGTATTAAAGAAAATATTATAAATGCTAAAAAATTAAAAAATACAGATTATTATAGTGAAGCATATGCGATTGTTGGTAATCCAAGTACAGGAGAAATAATTGCTTTAAGTGGTCAAAAATTAGTTAGTGATATAAATATGGCTAGTTTTAAAAATATTAATACTAATTTAATTAATACATCTTATACAGTTGGTTCAGTAGTTAAAATGGCTACAATTAGTACAGGTTATAAATATAATGTTATTGATATAAATAAGAATATAACTGATGGTTGTGTTAAATTATATAATGTTCCTTTAAAATGTAGTTATAAAAGTTTAGGAAGTATTAATGATTTAACAGCAATAAGTAAGAGTAGTAATTATTATCAGTTTAGAGTAGCAATAGATATTACTAATAATAAATATAAATATAATATGGATTTACAAGTAGATGAAGATGATTTTAATAAGTTTAGAGAGATGTTTAAAAGTTATGGTTTAGGTAATATAACAGGTATTGATTTACCTAATGAAGATATTGGAATAATTGGTAAAACTATTAAAAATGATTTACTACTTAATTTAAGTATTGGACAATATGATACATATACACCAATAGAATTATTCCAATATGTTAATACAATCGCATCACTTGGCGAAAGAAGAAGTCCTAGTTTAGTTAGTAAGATAATTGATAATCAAGATATCATAAAAGAAAATAATTATAATATAATAAATAGAGTAGAGTTAGATAAAATGTATTTAGAAAGATTAAGAGATGCTATGCATTTAGCTATTACTAGTGGAACTGCTAAAAATTATATTAATAGCCTTTATAATGGAGCTGGTAAAACAGGAACTAGTGAAACATTTATTGATACTAATAATGATGGCATAATGGATACTAAAACGATTTCTAATGCTTTTGTGGGTTTTGCTCCCTATGATAATCCAAAGTATAGTATTATCGTTTTAACTCCTAATTTATATGTCGATAGAGATTATAAATATCAAAAAATTCATTATACAAAATATATTTCTAATAATATTATGCAATTTTTATTTGAAAATAGTTAAAAGTTTGATATAATATCGTTGTTAGATGAGGAGGATTTTATATGGCTAAAAATGATAATCGTAATTATGTTACTATGAGATGTACTGAATGTGGTAAAGAATTACGTCCAACTAGTAAAAACAAAAAGAATAATCCTGAACGTTTAGAAGTAAAAAAATATTGTTCTAATTGTCGTAAAAGTGTAGTAGCAAAAGAAAAGAAATAAGGAGGTAAACTATGAACATTAATATTAACGATATTAAAAATGGTATGACTGTTATTATTGATGGTAATTTATGTTTGATTCAAGAATTTCAACATGTTAAACCTGGAAAAGGACCTGCATTTGTTAGAATTAAATTAAAAAATTTAAGAACAGGTTCTATTGTTGAACAAACATTTAATACTAATATAAAAATAACTAAAGCTCATATTGATAAGAATAAAGTTCAATATTTATATGCTAATGGTGATAATTTAGTATTTATGAATAATGAAACTTATGAACAAATTGAAGTACCTAAAAATATTTTAGGTGATGATGCATCATTTATTAAAGAAGGTATTGATATTTCAATTGATTTTTATGAAGGAGAAATTATTGGTATAACTCTTCCTGAAAAAATTGAATATAAAGTTATTGAAACAACTGAAGCAGTTAAAGGAAATACAACAACTAATGCGCAAAAAGATGCTACAATTGAAACAGGAAAAGTTATTAAAGTTCCTTTATTTATAAGTGAAGGAGAAACTATATTAGTTACAACTAAAGATGGCAAATATGCTGGACGTGCTTAAGGCTTAAAGAGGTCTTTATGTATTGTTCAAATTGCGGTAACAGAATAAACGATGAAAAATTTTGCCCTAATTGTGGAGCAGAAATAAAGAAAGATAAAGTAGTAGATAATAATAGTGATATAAGTGATGAAGATTTAGTAAGAGCTTATATTGGACCTAAGTATGAAGAATTTGCCAAAGGTAATTTTTCTGTTTGTACATTTTTCTTTGGTACACTTTATGTATGGTATCGAAAAATGTGGATATTTGGTCTTTTATGGATTGGAGCAAATTATTTATTAGGTTTAATATTTGATGGTATAATTTATAGTACTATTACTTTAGGTATGACAATTTATTTAGCTTTTGTTTTTAAAAAACAATATTTAGAACATGCTCGTAAAAAAGTAGCAGAAATTAAATTTAATTACCATGGTAATGACCGTCAAGCTTTAATTGATTTATGCCGTAAAAAAGGTGGCACAACATTACTTCCAGTATTTTTAATTTTAATTCCATTTATTTTAATAGTCTTAATAGTAGTTATCTTCTTTGGTGCTTTTTGGGATAAGATTAAAGATGAAGTAGAAAATCAAATAGATACTAGTGATTTACCAAAACTTACAATAAATAATAATTTATTATTAAAAGATACATATCAAGTTGGAGATTATATATTAAATATAAAAATGTAGTATAAATTATATACTATATTTTTTTATAAAAAAATTGTCAAAAATTTTTTGAAAATTCCAAAAAAAGTATTGACTAATATATAAATATATAATATACTATAATTGCTTAGTAAAAATAATATATTGCAATTGTTTAAGTTAGTAATTATTATTGATGAAATAATAATGAATATTTAGATGATTGGTATGTTAAGTGAATAAATTATTTTATTAAATACTAAAAATATTTAATAATAAATAATCTTATCTGCGCTAAGTAAAAAGCAATTGTTTTAAGAGAAAGAAAACTCAAAAGATAAGTAGGTTGCACTAAATACTGATAATATTTAGGTAATATTTAGAATTATGGAGAGTAATTTTAAATGATGCGACTGGTTATTTAAACTAGAAATAACTATTTTATCAGAATAGTTATTTTTTTTAGAATTAAAATAATAGGGAGATATAAAATGGATAAATATTTTATGGACAAAGCTTATGAACAAGCTAACAAATCATCTTGTACAAGAACGAAAGTTGGTGTTGTAATTGTTAAAGATGGTATGATAATTGCTCAAGGTTATAACAATACAGTTGAGGTATTCAAGATTGTCGAAATATTGGCTGTATAAGAGATATCTTACATATTAAACATGGTGAAAGAAGAGAAGTTTGTCGGGCATTATGTGCTGAACAAATTGCTGTGTCAGAAGCTGCTCGTAATGGCGTTTTACTTGATGGTTCTACCGTATATGTTACTTCATCACCTTGTCATATTTGTGCCAAATTACTTGTCAGTGCTGGTGTTAAAAATATTATTTATGATAATGAATATAAAGATGAACTTACCGAAATGTTTTTAAAAGAAGCTGATGTGTCAATATCAAAAATAAAATATTAAAAAAATTTGACGTAAACTATTGATTTATTATATTGAGTGTAGTATTATTTAATTAAATAGAGAGTGTAAGATATGAATAATAATAATGAAGTTTTAAAATATTGTCCAAATTATTACAATATAGTAAATTTTGATTTTCAAGAAGATGATTTAGTAAGTGATAAACTTATAAAAATATATAAATCATATATCTTTTCAATTGATATATTAAATCAAGAAGAAGTAGCTAAGTTACAAGAATTAGATCGAGTATTAAGTAATTATATTCATGATTATTTATTTAGAAGTACGCTTCAAAAAGAAATTGTAACTGTTAAAGTTAAAAGAGAAAATATCTTACAAAATTTAGTTGATAGTATCTTAAAAATATTTAATAATTATGAAGAATATACAACTAGAAAAATATATGTTAGTAGATGGATATAAAAAACAATCATTGATTTGATTGTTTTTTTAACTTTTTAGAATTTTTAATATAAATAAGTAAAGTAACAAAGATTAAGAAGAAAGCAAATAAAATATATGGATAAGTATAGAATACTGTAATAATTATTCGATAATTACCTCCAATTAAGAATGTTGAAAGAAAGATAATTATCAACATTGAAAGATAGAAATAAACTTTATTATATTTTTTAGGCATAATTTCTTTAATATTAGTAGTTATTGTTGATAAAGTAATAAATAAATCAAAATACCAAATAAATGTTGATAAATTTTCAATATTTTCAATAAATTTTAATATTTTAATTTGTTTTAATACTGCATATTCTGGAAAACTATAAATAGTCATAAGTGGTTCACCTAAACAAACAATAATAAAGAATGTAATAAAGAAAGAAGTTATACTACCGAGTAAATAATCTTTAATATCATCTTTAAAATTATTATGATAATTAATAGTAAGTATTTGTGGAATACTAGTAATTGAGGCATAGATAAAACTGCATCTTAAAAGACTAATATTTTTAGTTGTATATATTGGAAATAAATTATCAAATTTAATATATTTAGTTAAGAATAAACTATAAGTAATTATAATTAAAATACTAAATACACATAGAAGAGTACTTAACCATTCTAAAGTACTTTTTTCTTTATTAGCAACATAAATACATAAGAATAAGAATGGTAAAACAATTAATATTTTTGGGGTATATAATAAATAAAATGAATTAACAAACATTGGAAGTAAAATAAGAATAATAATAGCTATATAAAAGTAAAATAACATAAATATAAATTTATAAAATTTACCAATATAACTTTTATCTAATGTATCTCTTAAACTAATATTTTTAAAATATTCTTTAATATGTTTATAAATATACATAACTATTATACCTAAAAGAGTACCTAAAATAATAGCTATCCAAGCATCTTGTTGAGCATTTTTAAATAATAAGAAAAAACCAATTCCAAACATGGAAGAACGACTTATAAAATACGTTAATTTATTTTTCATGGCATTACCTCAAATATAAAACCTTTAGTATTAATTTGTAAACTAACTTTAGTATTAACACTTGCATGTTCCCATAAATTATGATTATCTTTCCGAGTATTTTTATAATATATTTCTTGAAGTCCTAGAACATCACTTTTATTTTTTTGTAATACTTTTACAAAATTAGTAATTTCATCTTCAATAACTTTAGCAAAATCTTTATCTAATTTTTCATATGTTTTTTCATTCTTTAAATCAAAGTTAGGATTATTTTCAACAATTTTTCCTTTTAATTCAACATTTAAATTAATTTCATTATCTAAAACTTCAATATCAGTAGATGAATAAGTAATACTAATAGCAACATTACCATTATCATACATTTTATTAAATTCTTTAGATAATACATTAGTAGTAAGTAAATTATAAATAGTTGATTCTTCTTTAGTTAATGTTGCTTGATATTTATAATCTTTTAATATAAAGAAATTATTAATAGTAATTTCATTATCATTTAAACTAAGGGTTCCAATTATACCATCATAATTTTTACTAATTATTTTAGCTAATAATTGTTGATAATTTTCATCAATAGCTAAATTATTATTATATTTTTCATTATCTTTTAAATTAATAATTAATTCACTTACCACTGGATAATAATTACTATTATGACTAAGTATTTCAAGTGGGGTAGCATTAGTGGTAGCTAGTAAGAAAAATTCATCTCTAATATTAGTATCTCTAAGTAAAAAATCAACAATATCTTTTAAATGATTATCGATTATTTCTTTACTTACTACAACAACTTTTAAATGAGCAAAATATGGTTTTTTACTAACTTTATAATTAACATTTGTAAATGCTTCATTAATTGTTTTACCATTGCCACTGGCGATAAAACTTTTCATGGATATTACTTCTTCAGTATTTGTATCATTTAATATTTCATAATTAACATAAAAATTATCATCAATATAATCAATACCTATACCGGTAACAATAGCTAAATTATTAAGTTCAATATTATCATAACAACCAGTTAGTAAAAAAATACTAATAATTAATATAACTATTTTTTTCATTGAAATTTTCCTTTCGTCATATTTTTATTGGTAATTAAACTACTTCGTCTTGTATTTTTATCATCTTTAACTTTAAGTAATGTTTTAAAGAAATATTCTTTATTATATGGGGCAACTGGAGCAAAATAAGGGGCATTTAAAGACCTTATGGAAATAACATTTATTAAAAATAAAATTGTACTTAAGAATATACCATATAAGCCAAAGAAAGAGGCACCGAATAAGAATAAATAACGATAACATCTTAAAGCATTACTTATTTCAAGTTCAGTAAAAATTAAACTAGAGATAAAAGTGAAAGCAGCAATGATTATGGCAATGGGTGAAACAAGACCAGCATTAACGGCAGCATCTCCAATAATTAAAGCCCCAAGAACACTGATGGCTGAACCAAAATTAGATGGGAAACGTAAATCACTTTCTCTTAAAACATCACAAATAATGAGTAACATAATAAGCTCTACAATACTAGGAAAGGGTACTCCTGAACGCTGGGTACTAAAATTTATTAGTAAACTAGATGGTATGGTTTCTTGGTTATAATTGATAATAGCTATAAAAATACCAGGTACAGCCATTGACATAACAAAACATAATATTCTTAATATTTTTACAAAAGTAACATTAACACTTTTAATATAATTATCATTAACAGGATTAATAAAATCAGCTAAAAATGTTGGTAAAATAATAGCAAAAGGAGAGTTATCCATTAAAATAATAATTTTACCTTCAAGTAAAGAAGAAGATGCTAAATCAGGTCTTTCTGTTCTTTTAATAGTGGGAAAAACAGTTTTGTTTTCACTCTCTAAATAATGGATTATAGTACTTATATCAATAACACCATCAACATCAATTTTACTTAATTTTTCTTTAATTATTTGGACATTTTCATATTCGGCAATATCATCTAAATAATTAATACTTACTGTTACTTTAGTTTTTCTTCCTAAAGAAATTTCTTCCGTTTTTAAAGAATTACTTCTAATTCTTCTTTTAATAAGTCCTGTATTAGTTTGAATATTTTCCACAAAAGAATCCTCTGGTCCTAGTAAAGATGGCTCTCTTGTGGAAGTACTAACAGCCCTTATAATGGAGCTACTTTTAACTTCAATTGCAAGAATTCTTTTATCAATAATTACAATAGCAAAACCATTAGTTAAATAATATTCTATTTCATCTGCATTTTTAATTAAAACCGTATTTGGTCCCGGAACATTACTATTTAAAGTATTAAAATTATGATAATCAACTAAGTTTTTTAGTATATATTCATTTATTTTATCACTATCACATATTGTTTCAATAAAAATAACATAGGCTGTTTGTAATAAATTAACTTTAATATTTTTAATTTTTAAATCAGGCGTATAATTAAATTCCTTTTTTAATCTTTTAACAATTTTATTCATTATAATCACTATTTGTATTATTTACCAACAATTGGTAAATAATACATTAAAAAAACTTCAATAAATGAAGTTAATTAAATTTAACAGTTATATATTGTTTTTCTACAAATAAGTCTTGAACACTTCTTATAATATTATTAGCTTTTTCATTATCATGTTTACTATCACTTATAACAATACTTATTGTATTATCTTTAATTTTAACAAAAGAATTAACATTAAATTTTTCTTTTATCATTTGTTTTATTTTATCTTCATCACTTTTAGTGGCATTTAATTTTTGCATACTTTCATAAGCACCATTCTTTTCTTCTAGGGTACTTTCACTATTTAAAAGAATGTCTTGATATTCTTCCATTAATGCTTGCTTTTCTTCATCATTTTCTACTTCTAAAGCTACTAAAACATCTGATTCATTAATTTCAATTACTTCTTTAGAATTATTATCTTCAGCTTTTAAAACACTTTCTACTTCATCATCAATACTTAAATAATAAATACCTAAAATTAAAATTAAAGAAAATAAAGTTACAAACCATAAATTCTGTTTATTAACCAATTATCATCAGCTCCTTATTCACTAAAAATTATGCAGTAATTTTAAAAAAATGCAATTTTTTTAAAAATTTTTCAGAAAAAAAAGGAAATCGTGAAAAAAATTCGTATATATAAGTGAAGGGAGGAAAAATAATGGCTAAAGTAAAACCAGTTATGCAACGTGATTTTAAAGATTGTGGTGTATGTTGTATGGCTTATCTTATTAACTATTATGGTGGATTTATCCCCATAGAGAAATTAAGAGAAGATACATATACATCTAAAGATGGAACAACTGCTTATCATATGGTAAAAGCTTTTGATAAATGGGGATTTGATGCCGTGGGGGTTTTGGAGCATGACTTAACTAGTTTTGAGTTAAATTATCCCCTTATAGCTCATTTAAAGCTTAATAATAATTTAGAACACTTTGTAGTAATTACTAAAGTATCTAAAAATGTCATCTATTTAATGGATCCAAGTAGAGGAAATATCAAAATGGCTTTAAAAGAGTTTCAAAAACTATTTACTGGTAATATTATTTTAGCTAAACCAAGAGATAATATCATTAAGTTAGAAAAGGGTTTAACCATCAAAAAATTATTTTTTAAAATATTATTTCAGGAAAAGTTTCTAATTTTAAAAATAATTGGTATTAATCTAATTTTAACTATTTTATCAATTATGGTAAGTTATTATTTAAAGTTTGGCAGTAATATTATGAATGAAGATTATAATTTGTTAAAATACTTTATTATATTAATGGGTATTGTCACAATTTTAAAAGTAGTTTGTACTTTTTTAGAGCAATATTATAAGAATCATTTGAATAATTTAGTGGATGTAAGTATTTATCCTAAGTTTTATAACCATTTATTTACTCTCCCTTTAAAAACCATTAAAACAAGAACATCTGGAGAAGTGATGATGCGTATCCAAGAATTAGAAAATATTAAAATATTATTTACGGATATTTTAACATCTACTTTTCTAGATGTGAGTTTAGTGGTTATATCATCTATAGTTTTATATATTATAAATAAAGATTTATTTATAATTCTTCTCATATGTATTATTATTTATGTTTTACTAGGATTTTTAAGTAGTAAAATAATTTATCAAAAGATAAATAAAAATATAAATTATCATACAGAGTATAATAGTGTTGTTTTAGAAAATATTTCAATGTTTGAATCAATAAAGAATTTAAATATTACTAATAAGATATTAAAAAAAATTGAATATTATTTGTCTAAATATTTATATGATACTTGGACATTTAATAATGTCTTTAGTATAACATCACTTTTAAAAAATTTTATCTTAGAAATAGGTTTATTTATTATTAATACTTATGGTTTAATCAGTAGTTATAAAGGTAATTTAAATTTAATAGATTTATTTACTTTTAATATATTGTTATCCTATTTTTTAGAGCCAATAAGAAACACTATCGATATATTACCTAAATATAATTATATAAAAGCTTCATTTAATAAAATTAGTGAATTTATTAATATTGAAGAAGAAGATAGTAAAGAGAATCATTTGGTTATAAAAGGAGATATTGAGTTTAAAAATATAATATTCTCATACAATAATTATCATAATATCTTAAGTAATTTTAATTTAGTAATTAAAGAGGGTGAACATATTCTTTTAGATGGCCCCAGTGGTGTAGGTAAAAGTACAATATGTAAATTATTATATAAAAGCTATTTACCTAGTGAAGGAGAAATATTAATTGATAATATTAATATTAAAGATATTGCTTTAAATGATATAAGAAATAATATTTTATATATTTCTCAAAATGAATTATTATTTACTGGAACTATTAAAGAGAATATTTTAGCTTATCGAGAAGTAGAAAATCAAACATTTAATGATATTTGTCAAATTTGTCTTATTGAAGATATCGTTTCTAAAAAAGGTTTACGTTATGAATCAGTTATTTCAAGTGAAGGTAATAATATATCTGGTGGTGAAGCTCAAAGAATAATACTTGCACGTGGATTATTAAAACCATGTAATATTATAATTCTTGATGAAGCTTTAAGTGAAGTAGATAAAAATCTTGAAAAAACGATAATAAAAAATATTCGAAATTATTTTCATGATAAAACAATAATATATATATCCCATAAAAATCAAAGTAATAGTTTTAAAAAAGTAATTAAGATGGGTGAATGTTATGAATGATTTTAAAATAAATTATGATAAATTACAAAGATTACCTATGATTAAATTTCATTATTTGTTATATTTAATAATTTTGTTATTTATAATTTTAATATATATCGCCTGTCAAATAAATATTGAAAGAAAAATAACATGTTATGGAATGGTAGAAAATGAATTAATTAAGATTGAAATAAATGAAAAACTCTCTGATAAAATCAAAAATGGTCAAAAATTAATTTTTTCTAACCGCAAAATGAATTATAAAGTAGTTAATTTTGGAAATTATCAAATTATTGATAATAATATTATTGAAGAAATAAAACTAGAAGTTGATAAATATGTCTATGAAAATGAAGTTAGTGAAGTAACAATAATTTATGATAGACAAAAAATAATTGAATATATTTTGGAATTATTTAAGTAGAGGAGGTAGTTATGAAAAAATTAAATAATGAAGAAATGCTTGCAGTAAGTGGTGGCGGATATTTGTCTTTAGGAGGTCTAGTTATTGGGCTTGCAATATTTGTCATTGGCTATTTTGATGGGCTTATACACCCTAAGAAATGTGAATAAGGAGGATATATGTTAAGTAATGAAGAATTGTATAATATCAAAGGTGGAAGCGTAAGTTTAACTGGTTCTTTATTAACTGGTATTTTAGGAATTGTGAATAAAATATTTGAGTTAGGTAGAGCAGTTGGCTCTGGAGTAAGGCGTGTCCACGACAAAAATATTTGTTCTTATAATTAATTTTTGTTGTCAAACGGTAACTTAAGTGTTATAATAACTTCAGTAAAAAAGCGAAGGGAGGGCGATTGCATTGACAAAGGTTGTAGTACCAAATGGTAACATTGATAAAGCTTTAAAAATCTTTAAAGTTAAAGTTGCTAAAAGTGGTGTCCCTTCAGAACTTAAAAAAAGAAAATTCTATATTAAGCCTGGTGTAGAAAGAAAAATTAAGAAAGAAGAAGGAATTAAAAACTCTCATAAGAAAAATCGTGATTAAGGAGGATTAATATGTTTGATAAAATAAATGCTGATTTAGTAAACGCTATGAAAACTGGTGATAAATTTACTTTATCAGTTCTAAGAATGTTAAAAAGCGCTTTACAATTAGAAAAAATTAATAACAAAAAAGAATTAACTGATGAAGTTGTAATTAATGTTATTAAAAAACAAGTAAAGCAAAGAAATGATTCTTGTGAAGAATATCAAAAATTAGGAAAAGATGAAGTAGTAGAATCTTTAAAACAAGAAATTACTATTTTAAAAACATATTTACCTGAAGAAGCATCTGATGAAGAAATAGCTAAAGTTGTCGATGAAGCATTTAGCACTCTTAATCCAACTAGTATGAAGGATATGGGTTCACTTATGAAGTTTGTAACAAGTAAGTTAGCTAATGTTGATAATGCTAAAGTAAGTGCAATGATTAAAGAAAGGCTAGTAAAATAGCCTTTTTAATATGTTTAAAATTATTATTAAGTCTAGATGACTTGTAAATAATTCATAATTATGGTATTATGAATATGTCAAGGAAACTTGAATAAAATAAAAAAGGGAATACTTAACATCCTAAAAGTTGAGTACTTGCCTATATAGGTTTTGCACTAAATCTTGTTAGATTGAGTGCTTTTCTTTTATATAGTTTACTAAATTACAAATGTAAAAAGCAATGCTATTAATAAAATGATAATAATTATCAGAGAAAAGATTAAAAAGTCTTTCTTAGACATACTATCAGCCTCCCTTCTTTTTTTGAAGTTTGGCAAGCACTCAACTATTAAATATTCCCTAACTTAATTATATAATATGATAATTAATTTGGAAACGGACATTTTCATAAATCAATATATTTTTTATTATAAGGACTTGTAAATTAATAATTTTATTGCTATGATAAATTTATCAAGGTAACTTGATAATAAAAAGTGAATACTTAACATTCCAAAGTTGAGCACTTGCCTAAATGGGTTTGCACTGAATCTTGCAAGATTGAGTACAATTCTTTTTAAAATTCATTATCATTTATATAATAGAAAAATAAGTAGGAAGATGATAATGATTAAAGAAAAGATTAAAAAGTCTTTCTTAGACATTTTCGAACTTTTAGTTCGAATTTTTTTATCAAAAAAATATATGGTCGAAAAATTAACGAATGCATTATTAGTGAAAGTTGTAGCTTTTTTCTCCAATGCTCATGTCTTGTATTAACTATCTTATTTTTTTTCATTTTTCTTATATTCTTAAAATATAATATAGAGATGAAAAGTTTACATTTTAGAAATTATTTTAAAAATTATTTATATGACTTAGATGATTTCATAACAATATATGATAAGCATTTGCATGTCTTTAATTATCAAAAACTAAATAAATTAACTGATACAGAAATTATATTGCAAATGCTTAATAAAGAAATTGTAGTAACTGGAAATGAATTAAAAATTAAACAAATGACTAAACAAGAATTATTAATAACGGGTAATATATTGAAAGTTGAGTTTAATTATGAATGAAGAAATAATATGGGTAAAATTTTATAATAATAATTATTATCGTTTATTATTAAAATTAAATAGTTTAGATGTAACTATTTATGATAATAAAAAAGAAAATGAATATATTTTAGTAAAAGTAAAATATAATGATTATTTAAAAATAAAAAAATATTTAATTAGTTATAAAACAGAAATATATGCTTATTCCGGTAAATTAAAAATAAAAGAATTTTTAAAGAAATATCAAGTATTTACTATTACAACAATTATTTGTATTATTTTGTTATTAATTCTTAATAATATGATATTTAAAATAGATATTAAAAGTAATAATAAAAATATTCAAAATTTATTAATTAAGGAATTAAAAAATAATGGACTTAAAAGTTTTAGTATGAAAAAAAATCATGCTCAAATAGAAAAGATAGTTAATAAGATAGTTCATGATAATAAAGAGAGTATTGAATGGTTAGAAATAAAATATGATGGTTTAATTATGATTGTTAATGTAACTGAAAAAACAATTGTTAAAGAAGAAGAAAATTATAACCATTGTCATATTATCGCTAATAACGATGCTAAAATATTAAGCTTAAATTTATATCGGGGAGTAGCTTTAAAAGAAGTAAATGATTATGTTGTCAAAGGCGATATTATTTTATCTGGTGATATTACTTTTAATGAAGAAATAAAAGATGAAGTTTGTGCTAATGGCGAAGTTTATGGTGAAGTTTGGTATAATGTTAAAGTTACTGTCCCATTAGAAGAAGATTATATAAAATATACAGGTAAAAATAGATATAATTTTAATATTAAGTTTAATGATAATAAATATAATATTTTAAAAAGTAGATTAAAAAATAAAAAAGAGCAAGAAATAAATTTGTATAAATTTAATGATTTTGAAGTTAATTTAGTAAAAGAAAAAGAATATGAAATTAAAACTAAAAAATTAACGGAAAAAGAAGCTTATGATAAGGCGATTCAGTTAGCTACAACAAATGTATCTTTAAAATTAGATAAAGATGAGCAAATATTATATAAAAAAGTTTTGAAAAAAGAAGCAAATAATAGTACAATATATTTAGAAGTATTTATCATAACAAAAGAGAACATTGGAACAAGACAAATAGTAGAGGAGGAAATAGACAATGATAGCAGGAATAATCCATAAAGTATTTAATGAAACATGGCCTATGTTAGTAGTCTTTATTGTAGCAATTAGTTTAATAAGATTTTTTTATTTACAAAATCATCATGAAAAATTTGTATTATATCAAGAATTAATATATTTAGTTGCAATAATATATATTTGGCTATTATTTACCACATTAACAATGACTGAACTTAATGTACATGGAGGTAAGAATTTAATTCCTTTTTCAGAAATAATGCGATTTAAAATAGGTAGTGAAGGATTTTATAATAATGTTCTTGGTAATATTATTATCTTTATTCCATTTGGTTATTTAATTGGAGCATATATTAAACCCAAAAAGATATGGCCTATATTAATAACTGTTTTATTTACTAGTACTGTTGTTGAATTTGTTCAATTACAAATTGGTCGTAGTTTTGATGTTGATGATATTATATTAAATTTGGCTGGTGGAGTAGTTGGTTATTTATTATATATTGGACTTTCAGCAATTTATAAAAGATTACCAGATATCTTTAAAAATAATACATTTTATAATATAATAGCTATAATATTAATTATTTTATTTATAATTTATATTTTAGGTTATTGGGGTGTTATATTTAAATGATAGATTATAGTATTACAAATGAGTATGGTTATAAAAAAGATTATAGTTATTTAGATGATGTAATTAAAAGAGTTATGGAACATGAAAAAGTAGAAAATGCAACTTTTAGTATTGTTTTTGTTGATGAAAAAAAGATTCAAGAACTGAATAAAGATTATCGAAATATTGATAGAGTAACTGATGTTATATCATTTGCATTTGAAGATAATGATAAGTTAGCTATTGATATGCGTATTTTAGGGGAAATATATATATGTATTCCGAAAATGATTGAGCAAGCTAAAGAATATGGCCATAGTGAAGTAAGAGAATTAGCTTTTTTAACAGTTCATGGATTATTACATTTATTAGGCTATGACCATATGACAAAAGAAGAAGAAATAGTGATGTTTAAAATACAAGAGGAAGTGTTAGATTTAGATGAAAGATTCAAAAGATAAAAAAGAAGTAGGTTTAGTAAAAAATGTTTTAAATAAATTTAAATATAGTGGACAAGGATTGTTATATTGCTTACAAAATGAAAGTAGTTTTGTTTTAGTAGCAATCTTTGCTTGTATAATAATTATTATGGGAGTATATTTTGATATTGATTTTTTAGAATGGGTTATTTCCTTTGGTAGCTTATGTATGGTAAGTATTACTGAACTTATAAATACTGCCATTGAAGCAACGGTTGATATGGTTACACTTGAATATAATGAATATGCTAAAATAGCAAAAGATTGTGGAAGTGCTGCAACAGGAATAATGAGTGTATTAGCAACTATTGTTAATTTAATAATATTTATTCCTTATTTTATTGAATTAATTATAAAAATGTTTTAGGGAGTGAAGTAAATGAAAAGTGGCTTTGTTAGTATTGTAGGAAGACCAAACACTGGTAAGAGTACATTAATAAATAGAATAGTTAATAAAAAAATAGCGATTACCTCAAATGTAGCAGGGACAACAAGAAATTTGATTGAAGGAATATATCATGAAAAAGATTATCAAATTATTTTTGTTGATACACCTGGTATATCTAAACCTTTAAATAAACTTGGTAAAGTATTAAATAAACAAGCTTATGCTTTAACTAAAGATGTTGATTTAATTTTATTAGTAGTAGATATTGAAGCTGGTATTGGTAAAGGTGATAATTTTTTAATGGATTCATTATTAAAAAATGATATTCCAGTTATTTTAGTTATTAATAAAATAGATAAAGTATCAAATGAAACTTTAATAAAAGCAATTAGTAAATATAAAGATTATTCTTTTACTGAAATTGTACCAATTTCAGCAAAAGAAAATGATAATGTAGAACATTTAATTGAAGTAATAAAAAAATATTTAAAAGATGATGTTAAATATTATGATGATGATACAATAACGAGTAGTAGTTTAAGTTTTATGGCAGGGGAATTAGTTAGAGAAAAGATATTACAAAATACAAAAGATGAAATTCCACATTCAATTACTTGTCATTGTGTTAAAATAGAAAATAAAAAAGATATAGTTAATGTCAATGTTGAAATTATTGTTGATAAGCAAAATATAAAAAAAATTATTATTGGTTCAGGCGGGGAAATGCTTAAGAAAACAGGAACTCTAGCTAGAATTGATATGGAAGAATTATTTGGTAAAAAAGTATATTTAGAGCTTTATGTTAAAGTTATTGAAGATTGGAAAGATAAAGAAAGATATTTAAAAGAATTAGGTTTCTTTGATTATGAATAAAAAAAATCATAATTTACCAATATAAATATAGAAAGGTAAATTATGAATAAAAAAGAAGCTTGGAATATATTTAAAAATAGTGGAAAAGTTGAGGACTATTTGAAATATAAAGATATAGAAAGAAGAAAATAAATTCTTTCTTTTTTTTACGTCAAGTACACTTACTTTTATTTATAATATCTTTTTAAAATGTTATACTAATAATAAAGGAGAAGTGAATAATATGAAAAGTGTAGCAATTAAAGGAGTTAGACAATTTGAAATAATTGATAAAGAAGAACCAAAAAGAGAAGAAGGAAAAGTTTTAATAGATGTTAAAATGACTGGTATTTGTGGTTCTGATTTACATTACTTTGAACTAGGTGCACCAGTTGGACTTGTAATGGGACATGAATATTCAGGTGTTGTTGTTGATAATGGTGGTAGAGAAGATTTAAAAGTTGGTGATAGAGTAACAGCTCTTCCAATTTCACCTTGTAATGAATGTGAAGCATGTGTTAGAGGAGATATTCATTACTGTGCTAAAACTTGGAGTTTAGCTAGCGGACTTTCTCTAGAAAATCCTGGAGGATTAGCACCAAAATTAAAAGTTCGTAGTGATATGGTTTTAAAACTTCCTGATAATATGAGTTTTGAAGAAGGAGCATTAGTAGAACCAACGGCAGTATGTTATCATGCCGTTAATTTAGCCGACATTAAAGTTGGTGATAATGTTTTAGTTATTGGTGCTGGAATTATTGGTTTAGCATCAGCAATGTTTGCTAAAAAAAGTGGAGCATCAAAGGTTGTAATTTCAGAAACAAATCCTGCTCGTGGTGAGAAAGCCGTAAAATTAGGTGTGTGTGATGAATGGATTGACGCAAAAGATGAAAATGTCATGAATAGTCATATGGGATTATATGATAAAGTAATTGAATGTTGTGGTAATACTCCAGCAGTTAATTCAGCACTAAATTTAGTTAAAAGTGGTGGAATAGTAGTTCTAGTTGGTGTTTCAATGTTACCAATTAACTTTAATAGTATTAATGCTGTAATGAAAGAATTAAAATTAATTGGGGCTATAGCTTATACAAAAGAAGAATTTGCTAAATGTATTAGTATGATAGCTAATAAAGAAATTGAAGTAACCAAATTTATTTCTAAAAAAATAACTTTAAATGAAGTACAAAGTGCTTATGAAGAACTTACTAGTGGTACTTCTGAATCAATTAAAATCTTAGTTGACCCAAACAAATAAAAAATGTTCTCGTTTGAACATTTTTTATTTGTTAAAGACAAAAGTGATATCTAATTCCTATTCATAGTATTCATGATATAACTTGTTATATTCATCAGCTTCGTAATATTTTTCATCTTTATTTTCTTTATTTAAATTTTTTTCAAATTTATTTATATCCTTAAGTGACAAAGTAATATATTTACTAATTTTCTTTATTGGTTCATTTTCTCTTATCATCATTTGTGCCATTTTGATTATACCATCAAGCATACCTTCTAATCTTCCTTCAATTCTTCCAAGTTCCTTACCTTCAAGAATGCCTTGTATTCTAACTTCTTTTTTTAGCTCATTTATGCCATCTTCTCTAAAATATGCTTCTTCTTCCTCAGTCATTGTATAAACAAATTGTCCATTTTCATTTAAATCTAGCACTTTTTTACCTACTTTTCCTATTATTTCATCTTGTTTTCCTAATTCTTGCAATTCCTCGTTTGTTACTCTTAATGATATTATTTATTTCTTTACTGTTTTTATTTCTTTTTGAAGTTTGTTTATTTCATCAATTGACAAAGTAGTATATTTACTAATTTTATCTACTGGTTCA
>CANQBF010000019.1 GCA_947588895.1 uncultured Bacilli bacterium
CTTCATATACAAAATATATGTACTTTATTTATGATGGCAATGGACAATATACAATAGAGTTTGATGATTGGATTAAAAAAATAACTGTAGAATTTGATATTTCAAAATAATTGATAAGGAGATTTTATGAAAAAAACATTCAAAGGATTATTAGTTGTATTAACATTATTTTTAACTGTTACATTAATCACAGGATGTACAAGTGAGTCTAGTGATAATGATTCACAAAAGAAAACATATGGATTAGGAGAAACATTTACTTTTGATGATTTGGAAATAACTCTTGGAAGTGATATATCATTTACAACAATAAAAAATGAATATTCAGAACACAATGGAAAAGATGTAATTAAACTTCCAATTACTGTTAAAAATTTAAAAGATGAAACACATGGATTAAATATGTTCAATTACAAAGTTTATGGATCTCAAGGGGCCGAAGCAGATACTGTTTCATCATACTTTGACGATGCTGTTGATTATGCCGGAGATTTAAGATCTGGTGCTTCATATACAAAATATATGTACTTTATTTATGATGGCAATGGACAATATACAATAGAGTTTGATGATTGGTCAACTAAAATTATAGTTGAATTTGATGTTAATAAATAATTATACTAAAATGGCTACAATCCGTAGTCATTTTCATTTGTATCATATTATTTGGTTTCTTTCTGGAGCAACAAAAAAGCTAATCATATGATGACTTAGCAAATAAAAAAATCGCTTGTAGCGACTTTCAATACATAATGGAGCAAGTGAGGAGAATCGAACTCCCATCCCAACCTTGGCAAGGTTATATATTAACCATTATACTACACCTGCATGACTAGTCATATAATATCAAATTTTTTAATAATTTGCAACAAAAAATTTTACATGTTATAATTAATATGCAAAGAAGGTTGGAAAAATGCGTAAAATAAAAAAGTATTTAAAAAAATTATGGCAATTAATAATTAAATATTTTTATACAAATAGATTATTTATAACTTATGTTTTATTAGCGTTATTAGGAACTATATTTATAAGAGAACTTACAATAATCAATACTTTTCATTTTAAATCTCTTATAACTGATTTAGGCATAATTTTAGCTTTAGGCGCCATAGGTTATTTATTTAAACCTAAAAATCAATATAAATATTATTTAACTATATTAATTATTTTTACAGTAGTAGAAGTAATAAATTCTGTATATTACACTTTTTTTGAAGGTTTTGTTACTGTATCATTAATTGCAACTTTAAAACAAACTGAAACAGTTGTTGATTCTATATTTGATAGATTAAGAATTATTGATTTTATATATGTCTTACAACCAATTATATTTTATTATATTCATAAAACAATAAATAAAACTCCATATTATAACTATATGGAAAAAATTGAAAGAAAGAAAACAATGATAATATTAACGGCGTTTATGTCATTTCTTTGTTTATTTTTCTCTTTTAGTACAGCAGAAGGTTCAGATTATAGTAGATTAGTAAAACAATGGAATAGAGCATATTTAGTTGATAGATTTGGAATATTATTATATCAATGTAATGATGTCTTTCAATCAATAATGCCTAAAATAAATAGTTTGTTTGGGTATGAAGATGCCCTTGAACTTTTTAATAATTATTTTAATGATGAAGAGAGAAATGAATATAAAAAAGATAATAAATATACTGGAATATTAGAAGGTTATAATATTGTATATATTCATATGGAAAGTATGCAAACATTTTTAATGAATTTAGAATTTAATGGGGAAAAAGTAACACCAAATCTTAATAAATTAGCTAGTGAAGGAATGTTCTTTAGTAATTTTTATCCCCAAGTTTCAACGGGAACATCATCTGATGCCGAATATATTATGTTAACAGGTTTAATGCCTGCAAGTACAGGAACAGTTTTTGTTAATTATTCTAATAATACTTTTAATACAATAGCTAAAGAATTAAAGAATAGAAATTATTATACATTTAGTATGCATGGTAATTTACCTGATATGTGGAATCGAATTAATGTCCATCCTAAGCTAGGATATATGGATATGTATTTTAAAGAATCATTTGAATTTAATGATGATTTAGATTTTGAAAATAATCCAGATGTCGTTGGTTTAGGTATAAATGATAAATTATTTTTTAAACAAGCTATTCCAAAATTAGAAGAAATGGAAGCAACATATGATAATTATTTTGGTACTATTATAACTTTATCTAATCATTCACCATTCCCACATAATAAATTATTTACTTTAGACCTTAATGATTATTATACAGATTCTAAAACTTTAGAAGAAACAAGTTCTTGTTACTTATGTGAAAGAAATATTGGTAAATATTTAGCAAGTAGTCATTATGCTGATGAAGCTTTAGGAGATTTTATTTCTTATATTAAAAATAGTGATTACTTTAATAATACAGTATTTGTATTTTATGGCGACCATGATGCCAAAATAAGTTATAAAGATATGAATTATTTATATAATTATGATTATACTACGGGAGATTTAAAAGATGAAAGTGACCCAACATATATTGATTATGATAGTTATGACCATAATTTAAATAAGAAAACACCATTAATTATATGGACTAAAAATAAAGAATTATCTAAGAAATTAACAGGTAAAGTTGATTATATGATGGGAATGTATGATGTAATACCAACACTTTATAATATGTTAAATATAGAAGATAAATATTTATTAGGTCATGATATATTTAATATTAAAGATGATAATATAGTAATATTCCCAAATGGTAATTTCTTAACGAAAAAAGTATATTATAATAATTCAACAAGTGAATGGAAACAAATAAGTGATGATATTATTGATATGGATTATATAAATCAATATGTTGCTTATACAGAAAAAGCAATAGATGTAGGTAATGCAATTATAACTTATGATTTATTTAATCCGAAAAAACAAGTAAATGAAGAAGAGTAAACTTAATTGTTTACTTTTTTTAAAAATTTATTTATAGTAGTATTTAAATAATTATTATTTCATTTATATTTCACAAAAATAATTTATGATGATGATGGAGGTATTTATGAATATTTTAGTAGTAGATGATGAAAAATTAATAAGAGATGTTATTAAAGAATATTTATTATTAGAAAATTATAAAGTATATGAAGCTGAAAATGGTATGCAAGCCATAGATATAGTTAAAAATAATAATATTAATTTAGTAATAATGGATATAATGATGCCCAAGATGGATGGATATACAGCTTGTAAAGAAATTAAAAAGATTGCTGATATACCATTTATAATGTTATCTGCAAGAAGTGAAGAATATGATAAATTAATTGGTTTTGACTTAGGAATAGATGATTATGTAACTAAACCATTTAGTCCTAAAGAATTAGTAGCTAGAGTAAAAGCTATTACAAGAAGAAATACTAAAGATGTCTTAACAGTTGAGGGAATAAAATTAGATAACTTAGCTCATGAAGTATATGTTGATAATAAATTAATTGTTTTAACCCCAAAAGAATATGAATTATTAAAATATTTAATGGAAAATGTTAATATAGCTTTATCAAGAGAAAATCTATTATCAAATATTTGGGGATATGATTTTTATGGTGATGATAGAACAATAGATACTCATATTAAAACATTAAGGTCTCATTTAGGTAAATATCGAGATATTATCAAAACTGTAAGGGGAATGGGATATAAAATTGAAAGCAAAAAATAATAAATTTAAAGGAATTGAATTTAAAACTTTATTATTTATCTTAATATTTAGTTTTAGTTTAATTTTTTTGTTTTGGATATGTGAAACAAAAGTATTTGATATGTTTTATAAAAGATATCAAATAAATAAATTAAATAATATTTTAGAAGAATATAAAGAATCTAATACTGATATATATGTTTTATCTGAAAAATTAGCTTATAATAATGAAGTATGTATAAGTGTTATTGATAATAATAATATAAAAATGAATTATAATACTATGCAAAATGGTTGTTTATTAAATAATAGTCAAGTTGTAAATGAATTTTTAGAAAAATTTATAAATAGTAATTCAGATAGTGAATATTATAAATTATTTAATTCTAATACTAAAACTAAAGGAATATTATATGCATTTAAAATAAGAAATAAAAATGTTTTTATATATAGTAATTTAGAAAATGCTTCTAGTTTTTTAAAAATATTTAGAAATCAAATTATTTATTTTATTTTAATATTAATAATTATATCTATATTAATATCTATATTTATTGCAGGTAAACTTACTAAACCAATAAGAGAAATAACTATTAAAGCGAAAAATATTGGGGATGGTAAATATGATAATAAATTTCCGAAAAATGGAGTATTAGAAATTGAAGAATTATCTCAAACTTTAGATAATGTTCAAAATGAACTTAAGAAAAATGATGAATTAAAAAGAGATTTAATTGCTAATGTTTCTCATGATTTAAAGACACCACTTACGATGATTAAAGCTTATGCAGAAATGATAAAAGATATATCTTATAAAGATAGAGATAAAATGAATGAACATTTAGATATTATTATGGAAGAAAGTGATAGACTTACTAATTTAGTAAATGATGTTTTAGAATTATCTAAAGTTCAAAGTAATGCTTATATGTATAATTATATTGAATATGATTTAGTTAAAGAAATAAAGAAAATTATTCGAAGATATAGTGTTATTAAAGAAACGGAAAGTTATAATTTTGTTTTAGATTTACCACGAAAAGCAATGATTAAAGCTGATAAAGATAAAATAAATCAAGTTATATATAATTTACTTAATAATGCAATTAATTATACAGGTAAAGATAAAGTAGTTAAAATTAAAGTAACTAAAGAAGAAAAGGATTATTTAGTAGAAGTTATTGATACTGGTAAAGGAATAAAAAAAGAAGAATTACCATATATTTGGGATAAATATTATAAAAATGATAAAAATCATCAAAGAAATATAGTTAGTACCGGTTTAGGATTATCAATAGTTAAAGAAATCTTAAAAGAACATAACTTTACATATGGGGTAGAAAGTAAGATAAATAAAGGAACGACGTTTTATTTTAAAATAAATATATAAAAATTTCTTTATTTGCACACAAAAATTTCATATTAATCGTTTAGTATTAATAATGTAAGGAGGATTGATCGATTAACTATATTATAACAACCTAAAACTCACACTTAACTTTAAAAAGAAACGATATTATAAATTGTTTCTTTTTTTCTTAAGAAAAAGTGTAAATAATTGACATTTATAACTAAAATATGGGATAATGATTTTGTTAGTAGGGAGTTCTTATGAAAAATAATAAAGTAAATTATTTAATTATAATTTTATATGGAATATTAATAACATTTTTATTACTAGGAATGAATAATTTATATGGCTCAAATACTGATTGGATTAGTCAACATAGTGTTATACCTGATTATTTTCGGAAAATATTTTATGAAACAGGTAATATTCTCCCTAATTTAGCTATTAACTTAGGTGCTGGTCAAAATATTTATAATTATAGTTATTATGGTTTATTAAGTCCAGTAATTTTATTATCTTATTTATTACCATTTATTAAAATGACTACATTTATAATGGGAAGTAGTATTATTTTACATATTTTATCAGGTATATTAATGTATTATTTCTTAAAAGAAAATAATGTATCTAATAAATTTTCTTTAGTTATATCTTTATGTTTTATGAGTATTGGACCAATGTATCATTTCCATCATCATATTATGTTTATATGGAATATGCCATTTTTAATCCTTAGTTTAATAGGTATAGATAGATATATTAATAAAAATAAATCATTATTAATGATGATAAGTATATTTTTAACAATTATGACTAATTATATATATGCTGTACCTGCTTTATTAACTATTGTATTATATGGTATATATAAATTATTAAATAAAGATAATTTTAAATGGAAAACGTTTTGGTTTGATTTATTTTTAGCAAGTATTCATGTAATTGTTCCTCTTTTAATGTCCGGTATTTTATTATTTCCAAGTGCTAATATTATTCTTACAACAGGAAGAGGACTTACGAGTAATATTAAATTAAGTAAATTATTAATACCAAATGTGGTAGAGCTTATTTATAAAAATTTTAGTATGGGATTAACCGGAGCTTTCATAATTGGTTTATTTAGTGTTTTCTTTACTAAAAAGAAAAAGGTTAGTGAATTATTTTTAAGTATATGTTTAATTATAATTTGTTTTATCCCTTTATTTATGTATTTACTTAATGGAATGCTTTATATAAGAGGTAAAGTATTAATACCATTAGTAGTATTATTTGTTTATCTTTTTGCTATTTTTATTAAAAATATTCAAAATAATAATATTGATATAAAAAAATTAACTATATTTACTATTATTTTTTGTTTATTAATATTAATCTTTATATATGATAAAAAATTATTATTATTAAGTATTGATATTATTATTTCTTTAACTTTTTTATGGTTATTTAAAAAATATAAAAAAGAATGGATTATATGTATCCCATTATTAATAATATTTGGAATAGAAGTTGTTATCAATAATAGTTTTGAAACTTATGTAACTACTTCTAAATATAATGATGTCAATAATCAAGATATATTATCTTTAATTAAAGAGATAGATGAAGATGGATACTATAGAACTGATAATTATCATTATCCATTAGAAGTATCAAATAAGTATTATCAAGATAATTATTATAGTACAACTTTATATTCATCAAATTATAATAAATATTATTGGGACTTTTATAATAATTTAATATTTAATAATATTGATTATCGTAATATATTTGTGACTGCTGGTGCTAACAATTATTTCTTTAATAAGTTTATGGGAGTAAAATATATTGTTAGTGATAAAGATATTGGAGATTATGAAGTTATCAATAGTAAAGGTAAATATAATTTATATTATAATCAAAATGTTTATCCAATAGTATATATGACAAGTAATTATGGAAATATAGATATATATAATAATTTAGATGATTTAGATAAGATATTATATATGATGAATTATCCAGTTACTAATAGTAAAACAAAGATATTATATAATAGTGATGTTTTAAAATTAGATTGGAATTTAGAAGATAGTTATGAATTTAAATTAGATGAAAATACTAATTATACTTATAAGTTAAATGAAGAGATAAAAAATAAAATATTAGTAATTACTTTTAAAATGAATTTAAGTGAGAAGTGCTCTAATGGCGATACGGAAATAACAATTAATGGTATAAAAAATAAACTTACTTGTCGTAGTTGGATGTATCATAATAAAAATTATAATTTTGAATATGTAATAACTGATGATGAAATAAATGAATTAAATATTGAATTATCTAAAGGAAGATATAATATAAGTGATATTAATATTTATAGTTTAGATTATATTGATAATAATTTTGATGAATTAAATAATTTAAATATTGATAAGAAAAAAAGTATAATTACGGGAAATAGTAATTTAAATGAAGATGGTTATGTTATTACTAGTATTCCGTTTGATAAAGGATTTAAAGTATATGTTGATGATAAATTAGTAGATAGTGAAATAGTTAATTTATCATTCTTAGGATTTAAAGTTCCAAGTGGTAGTCATAATATAAAAATTACTTATCATTCTCCTTGGTTACTTTTAGGTATATTATCTAGTTTACTTGGTTTATGTGGTTTAATAGTTATGATAATATATGATAAATTTATGGATAAAATTAATAATATTATTATTAAAAATAAAGAAATATTACTATATCTTATTTTTGGGGTATTAACAACAATAGTAAGTATTGGTTCATACTTTATTTTAACGAAAACTATATTAAATCCTGAATCTCAAATATTAATGCAAATAGCTAATGTTATATCTTGGATTTTAGCGGTCTCTTTTGCTTATGTAACGAATAGATTATTTGTATTTACTAGTAAAAATAAAAATATTTTGAAAGAAGCAATTAAATTTTATGAATCAAGATTAACAACATTAATTTTTGAAATGACATTTATGTTTATCTTTGTTTCATGTTTAAAGTTTAATGATACATTAATGAAAATATTAGTACAATTTTTAATTATAATATTAAATTATATATTGAGTAAATTAATTGTTTTTAAAGGAGAAGTGAAGAAATGAAAAAAATATCAATTGTTGTACCATGTTATAATGAAGAAGAAAGTTTACATTACTTTTATGAAGAAATGCAAAAAATTGTCAAAGAAATGAGTAAGAAAGCTAAGTTTGAATTTATTTTTGTTAACGATGGCTCAAAAGATAAAACATTAAATATTTTAAGAGAATTAGCTACAAAAGATAAAAGTGTCAGATATGTTTCTTTCTCTCGTAATTTTGGCAAAGAAGCAGGAATATATGCGGGATTAAAAACAGCAACTGGTGACTATATTGCTACAATGGATGCTGATTTACAAGACCCACCATCATTATTAATTGAAATGTTTGATACTTTAGAATCGGGAGAATATGATTGTTGTGCAGCGAAACAAACATCAAGAAATGGTTATTCTCCATTAAGAAAATTTTTTACTAAATGTTTTTATAAAATAATTAATAAACTATCAAATATTGAAATGGTTGATGGAGCAAGAGATTTTCGTTTATTTACAAGACAAATGTTAGATTCTATTTTAGAATTAGAAGAATATAATCGTTATTCAAAAGGTATATTTAGTTTTGTTGGTTATAATACAAAATGGATTGAATTTGAAAATCAAGAAAGAGTAGCAGGAGTTACAAAATGGAATTTTTGGAAACTATTTGTTTATGCAATTGAGGGTATTATTTCATTTTCCACATCACCATTATTAATAAGTGCTTTTATTGGCGTAATATTTTGTTTAATGGCTTTTATAATGGTTGTGGTAATCGTTATCAAAACATTATGTTTTGGTGACCCAGTAAGTGGTTGGCCATCACTTGCTTGTATTATTCTTTTTGTTGCAGGTATTCAATTATTTTGTTTAGGTATTATGGGATTATATTTATCTAAAACATATTTAGAAACAAAGAAAAGACCAATATATATAATTAAAGAGACAGAAAAAGATTTAGAAAATAAATAACTGGTGGTAAAACATCAGTTTTTTTGAATAAAAAATATTGACTATAATTATAATTTATTATAGGTGAAGTAATGAAAAATATCTTTAAATATTTGGGAATTGGAACTCTTTTATTATTTAGTTTTTATTATACGGAAAAAATGAGTAATGTTGTAATTAATAATAGCGCTTTAGTTAGTGAAATAAATAATAATAAAGATGACTATAATGTTGAATCGGTTAGTGCAATTATTGAAGATGATTATATTATACCTGGACTTAATGGTTATGCTGTAAATGTTTTAAAAAGTTATAATAATATGAAATTTTTAGATACTTTTAATTCTTATTATTTAGAGTATGATATTGTTAGACCATATGTATCTTTAGAAAATCATAAAGATAAGATTATTAAGTTTGGTAATAATAAAAAACAAGAAGTATCTATTATAGTAAAAGATAATATTGATGTAATTAATTATTCAAAAGAAAAGAATATTAATATTACTAGATTAGTTGATTATAATACATTTGATAAAAATGTTAATTATGAACAAATAAATAATGATTATGAAAAATATAATAAAGTAGAGAATATGTTAAATAATAATAATATAAATAAAAATGTTTGTTATTTAAGTAATTATATTGAAGAGATATGTCGTCATAATAATAAATATTTAATTAAAGAAAGTATTAATTTAAATAATTATAATTTAGCTAGTATTAAAGATAAAATAAGAAATGGTTATATTATATTTATAAATGATAATGTTAATTTAAGTGATTATAAACTATTATTAAAACAAATATATTATCAAAATTTAAATATTGTATATGTAAGTAAATTAATAAGTGAAGAAAGATAATTGAAATCAAAATAAAAGTGTGCTAGAATATCATGTACTAAGGAAGGAATTAATTATGGAAGATGTAAGAAAAGTAACATTAGAAGAATTAAAGAATAAATATGAACTTGAAAAGAATAAATTTTATGAAAAAGATTATGAAATAGTATATGAAGAATATAAAAGGTTTATTAAAGAAGATTTAGCTAGTTTAATTGAAGATTATTTTAATAAACATATATATACTCTTAATGGTAAAATAAATAATATTAATGTTGTTGGTTCATTATTTGAAAATATAAGATTAGAATGGTTAGAAAAATTCTTTAGAGATAATAATTTAGGTAAGATAAGTTGTTTTCCTAGTGTAATAAATAATGATAATGAAGTAAAATATACTTTAATTACTAAATATAATATTAGATTTAATTCTAGTACAACATTTGAAGATTTATTTAAAGCTTGTATGAAAAATATACCGCCTTTAGAAGAAATGAAAATGTATTTTAAAATTAATCCGATTACTAAAATGAAAAATGAATTAGAAAAACAAAAAAAAGCTGTTCCATTAAATAATGAAATGTATGATAAATTAAGTGATATATTTCCTAAAATTACTTTTGATAGTGAAATAGTACCATATAATATGTTTAAATTAGTTATTAATGAATTTAAATTAAAAAATTATTTTGAAGATGTTACTAGTGAAGATAAATTAGCTTTAGCCATTCAAACTTTAGTAAAGATGAATTTTTCTTATGAGTATATAGCAATATTTACTGGTATAGATATTAATGCGATAGTAACGATGACTAAAAATAAAACATTGGAATTAAGAAGAGATTGATTTTAATCTCTTTTTTTGGTATAATTTATGTCGATGAAAAGAACTTTTAGAAAGAGTGATTAAATTGAGTAAAATTAATATTTTTGGTTTAGGTGGACTTGCCGAAAATGGAAAAAATTCTTATGTAGTGGAAGTCGATAATGATATTTTTGTTTTTGATTGTGGTCTTAAATATGCTAATTCTAATCTTTTAGGTATTGATTATATTATGCCTGATTTTAGTTATTTAGTTAAAAATAAAAAGAGAATTAAAGGTATTTTTATAACGCATGGTCATAGTGAAAATATGGGTAGTATAGTTGATTTAGTTAAAGCATTACCTAATATTAGAATTTATGCGACTAAATTTACTAAATTTGTTTTAGAGGAATTTGGGGTTGATGGTAAAAATATATTTGAAATAAAACCTCATAAAAAATTAGTATTTGATAATAATATTTCTATTTTTCCACTTTCGGTTTCTCATAGTATTCCCGATGCTGTAATGTATGTTGTTAATACGAAAGATGGAGCAATATGTTATTCCGGTGATTTTGTTATTGACCCAACTATGTTAAATCAATATGATATGGATTTAGGTAAAATCGCTTATGTTGGTAAACAAGGAGTATTATGTTTTATGTGTGAATCAACCTTTTCTGAAAGAAAAGGACATACATCACCAAATCATCGTTTAGAAGATTATTTCAAAGATATAATTAAACATAATGAACATCGTATTTTATTTTCATTATTACCATATCATTTATATATCATAACTGATATTTTCAATGCTGCAAGAAATACTCATCGTAAAATCATTATTATGGGTAAAAAGTTGCAAAATGTTGTTAACTTTGCTATTTCTGAGAAATATTTAGAAGTAGAAAATGGTATTATTGGTGATTTATCAAATATAAATGATGATAATGCAATTTTACTTATAAGTGATGAAAGAACTAACCCTTATGCTAATGTTAGTAAAATATTACATGGTTATGATAAATTTATTAATTTAAAAAATAGTGATACCATTGTTTTTGCTGAACCAAGATATGATAGCAATGAAAAAGCTTTAGTAAAGCTTGAAAATGAACTTGCTAAATTTGGGTGTAATATTATTAATTTACCTAGTGATAAAATTATTTTACATCATCCATCAAGTGAAGATTTAATGATTATGATTAAACTTGTTCAACCAAAATATTATATGCCAGTTAAAGGTGAATATCGTTATATGGTTAATAATGCAAATTTAGCTAGTAAATTAGGAATTAAAGCTGAAAATATTATATTGAAACAAAATGGTGAAGTAGTATCATTTGAAGATGGTAAATTAATTGATAAACATAATAAAGTAAAAGTTAATGATGTTTTAATTGATGGACTATCTAATGAAGATGTTGGAGAACTTGTTATTAAAGATAGAGAAATGCTTTCCGAAAATGGTATTGTTTTAGTTAGTGCTACAATATCTAAAAAAGATAAAATTTTATTAGTAGGACCTGAAATTACAACGAGAGGATTTATTTATGTTAAAGATAGTAAAGATTTAATAATTGAAATAAAAAATATTTGTGAAAATATTATTAATCGAAATATTACACCAACATTTGTTGATTATAATAAAATTAAAGTAGAAATAAGAGAAGAATTAAGTAATTATTTATATGAAGAAACGGAATGTAAACCAATGATAATTGCTGTTGTTCAAGAAGTATAAAAAAATTAAAATCACTCATACTATTAGTAGGGTGATTTTTAAATGAAGAAAAACGAGAATAAAGAAGTAGAATTTTTAAATTATATTTATAAAGGTGCTGATATGGGTGTTATTGGTATTGATAATGTAATTGTAAAAGTACAAAATGAAAAATTGGAAAATTTATTAAAAACTGAAAGAGAAGAATATGAAAATATTAAAAAAGAAGCTGAAAATATTTTAAAAAAATATGGACGTCAAACAGAAGAAGTGGGAACTATGGCTAAAATGAGTACCAAAATGATGAGTGAAATGGAAATGCTTAAAGATAATAGTGACCAAACTATTGCTAAAATGATGATGGAAGGTTCAAATAAAGGAGTTATTGAAATAACTGAAAAAATTAATGGCTACGATGTAGAAGATGCTGAAATTGTAGTTTTAGCAAATAAACTAAAGTCAACCATCGAAAATAATATTGATGATTTAAAAAAATTTTTATAAATTACAGCCTTAGCGCTACTTTTTTCATACTTTTTATTAACTTTTTGTTGACAATTACTTCTAGTTAGTATTATACTTAAGAAGTAATGCCCGATTAGCTCAGTCGGTAGAGCGCACGGCTGTTAACCGTTAGGTCGTAGGTTCGAGTCCTACATCGGGCGCCATTTTAAAATTAACTTCCTAATTTGGAAGTTTTTTTATGGTTAACAGCACGTTTTCCCTTTAATTTTTACAAAATTAATTAATATGTTTTTTATCTACATTTAGGTAGTAAAAATATAAGTTCTTTTAAAATTAAATAGTATAAATAATATTAAAAAAAGTGTATAATTGTTTTATGAGGAGATGATTATATGGAAATAAAAGAAGTCATAGAAGCCATTGAATATTTAAAAAAATATAATACAGAAACTAATAGAATTGAAGTTAAGAAAGCTCTTGGTGGTTTTCCAACTTGCTATGATACTTTTTCTAGTTTTTCTAACAAGTATGGTGGCATAATAATATTTGGTATTGACGAAGATAAAGATTTTGAAGTAACTGGAGTATATGATATAAATGATTTACAAAAGAAAATATCTTCTCTATGTAAAGATTCAATGGAACCAATAATCAGACCTGATATATTACCTGTAGAATATGAAGGAAAACAATTACTTGCAGTTAAGGTTAACGAAATATCTCAAAATAAAAAGCCTTGTTATTATAAGCCAAAAGGTTTAAAAGGTGGTTCTTATACACGAATTGGTGATAGTGATTCACTTATGACAGATTATGAAATATATGCATTACAAAGTTATAAAGATCACATTTTTGAGGATATTAGGCCTAATAAAAGAGCTAGTATAGATGATTTAAATAAAGAATTGGTAGAAGAGTATATTAATAAAGTAAAAATGGAAAAGCCAAATTTTTCAAAGATAGATTACAATAAATGTTTAAAACTAAGCGGAATAACTGATATAAGCGAAGATAATATTTATCCAACATTAGCTGGTACACTTATTTTTGGGGAATATCCACAAAGTTTTTATCCACAATTATTTGTTGCATGTGCTGTAATTCCAGGAACAGAATTAGGAGATGTTGGCCCTTTAAGAGAAAGATTTTTAGATAATAAAAGAATCGAGGGAACTATCGAAGAAATGTTAGAAGGCACTATGAATTTTTTACAAAGAAATATGAAAACAAGTGTCATAATTAATTCTGATGGTAAAAGAACAGACCGTACAGAATATCCATTGGAAGCATTAAGAGAGGCAATAGCCAATGCCTTAATTCATCGTGATTATAGCACTCAAACAGAAAATGCTTATATTTCAGTATATATGTATAATGATAGAATTGAAATAATAAATCCTGGCGCTTTATATGGAACAAATAGAATAGAAAAATTGGGTACAGCAACGACTATGGAAGCTAGAAATACAACCATAATAAGAATACTAGAAGAAAAAGGTTCTGTAATTGAAAATAGACATACAGGTATTCCTACTATGATTCGTGAAATGAAAAACTATGGTTTATTAGAACCTGAATTTTATGAAGAAAGAGATAGTTTTAAAGTAATCTTTAGAAATACAAATGTAGTTCATGGTGGACAACAAAGTGGTCAAGTAAGTGGTCAAGTAAGTGGTCAAGTAAGTGGTCAAGTATCAGAATATCAAAAATTAGTATTAGAATATTGTACGATACCTAAATCAATGATTGAAATAAAAGATTATCTTAAGATTAATTCTAGAAGATATGTTAGAGAAAAAATTATTAAACCTTTGATAGATAGTGACCTTTTATATTATACGAATAAAGACCATATTAATGCAAGCAATCAAAAATATATAACAAAAAAACTATAATTTATTTAAAGAAAAAAATAATATATTAAATTGCTTTAAACTATAAGTATAAACTCTGCATAGTGTGCCATTTAGATATTAAGAGTGTCATATTGGCACTCTTTTTTCTATATTATATTTTATTCCAAAATGAAAGAAGAGTATCGTTGAGATATTCTTTTATTTTTGATATACTTTTAGTAAGGTGAGTATATGAAAAAAACAAATTTCTATAATTTATTTTATATATTTATTATTACTAGTATATTTGGCTGGCTTATTGAAGTTCTTTGGACACTTATAAAAAAAGGCGTTGTTATCAATCATTCAGCAGTAGTAATTGGACCTTTTAATATGGTATATGGTGTTTGTGCTGTTATGTTATCTTTATTTTTAATCAAGTATAAAGATAAATCAAATACAAAATTATTTATATATGGTTTTATTGGAGGAACTATTTTAGAATATATTTTAAGTATTATAATTGAATTAGTAAATGGTTTTCCAGCATGGAATTATACAGGAAAATTATTAAATATTAATGGTAGAGTATGTTTACCTTATTCATTAATTTGGGGATTTTTAGCCATTATTTGGGTTAAATATATTTATAAAATTCTTATTGATTTTATTGACTCTATTAATAAGAAAAAGGGAATATTAATGATGAAAATATTAAGTATATTTCTAATATGTGATTTAATATTTTCATATACAGCAATATTAAGAGCTAAACAATTAGATCATGGAGTAGAGCCTCAAAATTTTTATGAAGAATTTTTAGATAATACATTTAATAAAGAATATTTAACAAATATGTTTAATGATAATTGGAAAAGTTAAAAAAACAAGAAAAGTTTAAAAAGCTTTTCTTGTTCTTGCTTTACCTAAAGTATTTATATCATATTCATAATTACTATAATCTTCATCTAATATTGAATATTCATTTTTTAAATAATTAATTAAATTTTTCCAGATAGTAACTGCTTCTAAATAATTACCTTTTTTTATTTCCATAACACATGGCAATATAAAATAATTATATAATCCTAATGCTAAAGGATAATTGTTTTTTTCATTTCTAATAGCATTACTTATTTTAGGGCTTATATTATCATATTCAACTAAAAGAGTTATATATTTAGTCTTTTTTAAAAAATTTTCTCTAAAATTACGAAGTGTTTGTAATGCATCACAATTATCTTCCATCTCTAATATTTCATGAATAACAGTAGTTAATGAGCAATCAGTAGGTTGAAATCCAGTTGAGTTATTAGTTTTCTTTGGGTCTGGAACTGCCTTATCACATCCATCTTGAGTAGGTTTTACATATTTATGATTTAATTCACATAAATAAGCATTGCTATCCCAAAAATCTACTTTATTTGGATTAAAATAAGAACAATTACCACATTTGAAATCAGCCATAATATCCTCCTTTTTTTGTTTACATATCATAATTCTATTTTTATTTTTTGTCAAGTTATGCTATACTTGTATTGGTGATATTATGGAAGAATTAAGCTTAATCGATGTATATGGTGATGATTTAACTAAAAAAGAATATATAACTGACCCCGCTATTGCAAGAGATGCTGAAATAGAATCATGTATTTTAATTTTATTAACTCCTGAAAAAAGTGCATTATTAGTTGGTAAAGCTGGTATAGGTAAAACTGCTATTGTTGAAGGTATTGCTTATCGAATCCAAAAAGGAATGGTTCCTGATGTCCTTAAAGGATGGAGTATTATTAAAATTAATGTTGCAAGCTTAATTGGTACTGCTACTAATGAACATGATACCCAAAGTAAATTAGATGTTATTATTAAAGAAATTTCTAAGAGAGAAAAAACTATTCTCTTTATCGATGAAACTCATTTACTTGTTAACAGGAGTGGAGGAGTAGATTTTGCTAATTTATTAAAGCCAAGTCTTGATAGAGGTCTTATTAAAATGATTGGAGCTACAACGAATGAAGAATATGAACAATATATTTTAAGAGATAGAGCATTTTTAAGAAGATTTCAAAAAGTTGATGTTTTAGAAGCCGACCAAGATACTACTGTTAAAATTTTAATGGGAACACTTCCTAAACTTGAAAAACAAATGGGATTAAAAGTAAAATATCAACCATTCCAAGTTGAAAAATTTATGAGATTTATTGTGGAAATGACTGATGAATATAAAAGAATATATGAAATATCTAGTAGATATCCTGATATTTGTCTAGCTATTGTATCTAATGCTTTTACTTATGCTTTATATGAAAATGCTAAAGAAGTTACTTGTAAACATTTTTGGCAAGCAGTTTGTAATACTAAAAGTGTTTATGAAGATGTTTTAATAAAAGAAAAAGAGAGATTTAAAGTTCAATTTGCGGACTTAATTAGAAGTGAAAATGTTAATGTTGAGGGCAATTAATAAAAATTGCCCATTTTTGTTGCATTTTAATTAAAAATTTGATATTATTTAATCGTTATGGCGGAGTTGGTGAAGTGGTTAACACGCCGGATTGTGGCTCCGGTATGCAAGGGTTCGATTCCCTTACTCCGCCCCATTGGGAAATTTAAAGGTTCGTAATAATAATTATTATGAGCTTTTTATTTTGCAAATGTTAAAAAAAGAATAGTTTTGATTTTGGTATGAAGATTCTGAAATCATCACTATTTTAAAATTATAGAAAAATTTACTTTAAATTACTTTAGATAATATATTAAAATAGTGCTTAATTTATGTTAAAATATTTATTAGATGAACTATATTTGAATTGGTCAATTGCAACTAACCAATCATGAAAGGAGAATTAACATGTTAGAAAAAAATAAGGTTGAAATGATTCAAGAAATTAAAGATGTTATTTTGAATAGTAGAAAAAAAGTAGCTTATGAAGTAAATAATACTATGTTATATGCATATTGGAATGTTGGAAAAATTATTGTTGAAAATGAACAAAATGGTAATATTAAAGCAGAATATGGAAAACAGACTTTAAAAGAACTTTCTAAGGAATTAAGAAAAGTTTTAGGATCAGGTTTTTCTGTTTCAAATTTACAATTTATGAGAAGATTTTATTTGGCGTATCCAAAACAACAGACAGTGTCTGTTAAATTGAGTTGGTCTCATTACTGTGAATTATTAAGTATTGAGAATGCTGATGAACGAAATTTTTACGAAAAGGAATGTATTAATTCTAACTGGAGTGTACGTGAATTAAAAAGACAATTAGAAACATCTTTATTTGAAAGATTACTACTTTCTGAGAGAAAAAAGAATAAGGAAAAAGTTTATGAATTATCAAAAGATGGACAAACACTTAATACACCTTTTGATGTATTAAAAGAACCTTATGTATTTGAATTTTTAGGAGTTAAAGAAAATAAGCCAATTTTAGAAAAAGATTTGGAACAAAAGTTAGTAAAACATATTGAAGAATTTTTACTTGAATTAGGAAAAGGTTTTATGTTTGTTGGGACACAGCAAAGAGTTACTTTAGGAAATATTCATTATTATGTTGATATGGTTTTTTATAATAAAATATTAAAATGCTATGTTTTAATTGATTTAAAAATCGGCCAAATGAAAGCTGAATATGCAGGTCAAATGAATATGTATTTAAATTACTATAATGAAGAAATAAATGATAAAGGCGATAATAAACCAATAGGTATAATTCTTTGTAAAAGTAAAAATGATATTGCAATTGATTATGCTTTAGGTGGACTTTCAAACAATGTTTTTGCAT
>CANQBF010000020.1 GCA_947588895.1 uncultured Bacilli bacterium
TCTTCTAGGTATTGATTATGTCATTCAAGATGTAACTTATTTAAAACAAAATGAAAGTAAAATAAAGGCATTATTTATAACCCATGGACATGAAGATCATATTGGCGGAATACCTTTTTTACTTAATCAAGTTAAAATACCAATAATATATGCACCAAAAATAGCTAAAGATTTAATTGATAAAAAATTAGAAGAAAGAGAAATTAAATACGATAATATTGAAGTTATTAATAAAGATTTAGTAGTTAATTTTAAACATTTAAGTGTTGAATTTGTTAATACTACTCACTCTATACCTGATTCATTTGCTATTGTTATTCATACTCCAAATGGTGTTATATTTGAAACAGGGGATTTTAAATTTGATTTAACACCAATTGGTCCAATGGCTGATATTCATAAAATGGCTGCATTAGGTAGTAAAGGGGTTACCCTTTTACTTAGTGATTCCACTAATGCTTTATCAACAGGTTTTTCTAATAGTGAATCCGTTGTTGATGAAACCCTTAATGATATAATTGGCAGACACGTTGGAAGAGTGATTATTGCAACATTTGCCTCTAATATTTTTAGAGTTAAACATATTGTTGAAACTTGTAAAAAATATAATCGAAAAATTATTGTTTTTGGTAGAAGTATGGAAGCATCAATAGAGCTTGCTTTAAATAATGGCCTTATTACTGATAAATCAATTTTTGTTGATAGTAATCAAGTTAAAAATTTAAAACGTAGTGAATTATGTATATTATGTACAGGTAGTCAAGGTGAACCTTTAGCAGCATTATCAAGAATAGCTAATGGCAGTCATAAACAAATATCACTTTTACCTGATGATTTAGTTATTTTCTCATCTAGTCCAATTCCAGGTAATGCTGAAAGTATTAATCGAATTATTAATAAGATATATTTAAAAGGAGTAAGAGTATTTACTAATTCCGAATTTAGTGATATTCATACATCAGGACATGCTAAATTAGAAGAATTAAAATGGATGCTTCGAATTATTAAACCAAAATACTTTATGCCAATGCATGGTGAATTTAGAATGTTAAAACAACATGCTAATATTGCGACATTATGTGATATACCAGAAGAAAATACATTTATTTGTAGTAATGGTGATGTAATTTTACTTAAAGATGGTGTTGTATCACGTGGTGGTACTGTTCAAGCGGGAGATGTCTATGTTGATGGCTCAAGAGTTGGTGATGTTGGAAGTGTTGTTATTAAAGATAGAAAATTAATGAGTCAAGATGGTATTTTAATAACTATTTTAAATATTAATACTTTAACTCGAAAATTATTAATTAAACCAAATGTAACGGCAAGAGGGTTTGTTCTTGTAAATGAAAATCAAGAATTAATGAATAAAATAGAAAGAAAAATAAGTGATATTGTTAATAATTTCTTAAAGAATTCACTTTATAATTATATTGATTTAAAAAATCAAATTATTTTAGAATTATTACCATTTATTAATGATTTAACCGGTAGAAGACCAATTATCTTACCAGTTATTATGGAAGTTAATAAGAAAGAAGATTAAGCTGAAGAAATTTCAGCTTTTTATTTTAAAAAAATAGAAGAAATTACTCTTCTATTCGTATATACCTAAATAATATTTTTTCTTACCCTTTTTTATTAAATATACTTTCTTATCAATCGCATTATTTTTTGTAACTAAATAATTATTATCAGTTATTTTTTCATTATTTAAACTTATGGCATTACCACTTATAAGTTCTCTTGCTTCTCTTTTACTAGTACATATTTTTGTATTTACAAGTAAATCTTCTAATATTAAATTATCCATTAAATTAATTTTTTCAATATCTTTAAAATTATTTAATATATCTTCACTAGATAATTTAGTTATATCATTTGTAAATAAAGCTTTACTCATAATTTCAGCCTTTTCTGCTTCTTTGCTACCATGTAAGAAAGTAATAATTTCTTTAGCTAATGTTTTTTGAGCAATTCTATTTTCTGGATGTTCTTTTTGCTCTATAGCTATATTTTCTATTTCTTCTTTACTTAAGAAAGTAAATATTTTTAAATAATCAATAACCATATCATCATCAGTATTAATTAAATATTGATATAATTCATAACTACTAGTTTTATTTTTATCAAGCCATAAAGCATTACCTTCACTTTTACCAAATTTTTTACCATCTTTAGTAGTTACTAAAGGCATAGTAAATGCATAAGCATCTTTACCTAATTTTTTCTTAATTAAATCAACACCAGCAGTAATATTACCCCATTGGTCAGAACCAGCAACTTGTAAAGTACAATTCTTTGTTTCATATAAATGTAGAAAATCTAAAGCTTGTAAAATCATATAAGAAAATTCGGTAAAAGTAATTCCAGTATCTAATCTTCGTCTAATAATATCTTTATCAAGCATATAATTAACATTAAAATATTTACCATAATCTCTTAAGAAATCTAAAGTATTAATATCTTTAGTCCAATCATAGTTATTTACTATTTCAAAACCAAATAAATCTTTAACTTGTTTTGTAAGAGCAACAATATTTTTTTCTACTTCTTCGACACTTTTCATTTCTCTTTCCGTTGTAGGTCTAGGGTCACCAATTCTTCCCGTTGCACCACCAATTAAAAGGATGGGATTATGACCAGCATCTTTTAATCTTTTAGATATTAAGAAACTAGATAAATGGCCTAAATGCAAACTATCAGCAGTTGGATCTGTACCAATATAAAAAGTCATACCTCCATTATTTAATTTTTCTTCTAATTCTGGACTAGTAATATCTTTAATAAGTCCACGCCATTTTAATTCATCAAATATTTTCATATATTCTCCTCTTCTAATAAAAAAATTCATAAATAAGTAAGGACGAGTATAACCCGCGGTACCACCTTAATTTATGAATTATCATACACTTTATACTGATAACGGAGTAACCGTTTTAGCTCCAGAGTCGTAAATTCCTTCATCACTAATTAAATAAATTATATCAAATATTAATTATTTCGCAACTATTTTATTAATTTTCTTGCTATATTTTTTTCTTTATTAGATGTTTTCATTTTTTGAAATTTTTCTAACGTATTTTGATAAATAAATTCGTCAGTATTTTCCTTTACTTTTGATAATTCCAATTGATAAGCATCTTCTAAATCTTCTTTTGAAACATTTTCTTTTAAAATAAAATGTTCTAATGTTACGTAAGCTAAATTATAATGAAATAAGAAATTAATTATATACCGATATATTTCTTCATTATAATTAGGTATAATAATTATCTTAGAAGTATGCACTTCATTACAACAATCATTATAAATAAAATTATAAAATTCTTCACTTTTAATATAGTCTTCTATATTAAATTTATCATTATTATCAACCATTTTATCTTCCTCCCTTATTTAATTCTAAACCATCTAAACAATTATTATATAACCATTCTTTTATTTCTTTACTATCATTAGTTTCATAATAATTAATTAAATATTTAAAATATTCACCCATTTTTTCAACAGGAATTAATAATATACCTTGACCATTTTTAATTAATTCTTTATTAGTAACTAAATTAGCTACTCTTTTATTACCATCAATAAACATTTGACTTCTTTGAATCCAACAAAATAATTCTAAACAACGTTCTAAAGGATTTTCAATACTCATTATATTATTTAATTCTTCTTCATAATTACAATTTTCTGGTGATTCTGGACGCCAATTAGTACCACTTATACCAACACCACGGTCACGAAATTCTCCTAATGGATGAATACCTTGACCTTTACATATTTCAAAATGAAGTTTTTTTAAATAATCAATAGTTAAATCTTCATTAATAGAATTTAAAACTAATTCCCAACCATCTTTTAATCCTTCTAATTTAAACATATCATCAATAGATATTCTTCCAGTATTAACTTTATTCAAAAAATCAACTGTATCAGCAATAGTTATAGCAATACCTTCTTCTCTAGCACTACTATATATAGTATCAATTAATTTACGCTTAGCATAATCAATATTATCTTCTAAAGACATGCAATATTTACTTTCCATAAAACCTCATTATAATTCTATATCAACGTTATGATATATTTCAGTAACATCATCTATTGCATCTAACATATTATATAATTTTTTAAATGTTTCCGTATCTTCTTCATTTAAAGTTATTTTATCTTTAGCAAACATACCTACTTGATCAATTTCATAATCAACATCAGGAATTAATTTTTCAACAACATCTTTAACTTTATCGTGATCATTTGGATGCATTGTTATAGTAACTTCTCCATCTTCAACTTCAAAATCAATAATATCAATTCCAGCACTTAATAATTCTTCAAATAAAGCATCACTATTATTACATTTAAAAGTAAGTACTCCAATATAATCATAATTGTATGATACGGAATTAGTAACACCTAAACTTTTATTAACTTTATTAAAAGCTGCTCTTACTTCACCTACTGTACGATTAACATTATCTGTTAAACACTTAATAATTAAGGTTGATGCTCCTGGACCAAAACCTTCATATGTTACATCTTGATAGTCTTCGCCCCCAACACCTTTAGCTTTATCAATAGCTCTATTAATAATATCACTAGGTACTTGTTGTTTTTTTGCTTTTTCAATAATTCTTTTTAAACTAATATTAGCATCTGGATCAGGTATTCCCTTTTTAGCTGCTAAATATATTTCTTTAGCAAAAGTAGTATATATTTTACCTCTTGCAGCTCCTGTCTTTTGAATACTATATTTTCTTACTTCATATGCTCTTCCCATAAATATCCTCCTATAACAATCTTAACTTTCTTACAAATTCATAAACAAAATGTTTATTCTTAGTATTCTTTCTAACATATTTTATGATTTTTAATGGTTTATAAACATTAAAATATGTTAAATCTTCTTTAATCATAACATATTCTAAAGCTTTAATAACTATTTCTCTATTGTCTTTCGCTTTAAAATATTTCTTTACTTTAGTAACTAAATCTTCTTTGATTCCCCTCAGTAAAGTATTATACAACAAGTTACTATAATTTTTAAAGATAAAATTATATCCATCATAATTTTTTAATACTTTTAAAGTATCATAATAACCTAATTTAATATTTTCATTTATTTGTTCTTTATTAACATTTAATGTACTTCCTAAAAATCTTGATGGAGTTATTCTAACAACTCTTTTTTTATCTTTGATTTTTTGTTTTAAACCAATACCTTGTATTTCGATACTATAAACTTTATCATATCCTTTATCAAGTAACATATTAACTGGATTAGTATCATAAAATCCACCATCAATATAATAATCATCATCAATTAATTTAGTTCTTTTAAATACTGGTAAATTACAACTAGCTAAAATATATTCGCCAATTTTTCCTTCTTTCATATCTTTTTTAAATAAATATAATGGTTTATAATCTTTAGCTCTTACTGTAACTAGTCCATAATCTATATTACTTTTTCTAAGTTTATCTTCATCTAATATATTATCTAATAATTCTTTTAATTTTTTAGTATCTATACCTTTATTCTTAAATATTAAAGTCATTTGCTCAATACCATAGACAAATTCTTTAAAATAATTATTGGAATTAACACTTTCAACATATTTATTAGAAAAATTAAGTAATTTACCTACATCAGCATTTTTCCAAAAATCATATAATTTTGCTTCATCATGACTAGCTATTAAAGCTGCATTAAAAGAACCAATTGATGTACCAACTACCCCAGAAACTTTAATACCACACTTTTTAAATGCTAAATAACTACCTATTTGGTAAGAGCCTTTAACTCCTCCACCACCAAATGCAAGTCCAATCATTAAATACCACCTTAATTCTTACTTTTAAAATATATTATTGGCTTTGCTAATAATTTTTGTATATATCTCTTTTTACCTTTATTTTTTAGTCTTTTATAATAATTATTTAAAGTATCAAAACGATAATGAATAATTTCATCAAGATTATCACTATCCAATAAAATTGGACTAGTATAATTTTTTTCTAAAAATATTCTTGATAAAACATATTTAAAACTAATCCCATAATTTTTTAATATATTTACTAATATTTCATTATATGTAGTACGACCATTTATACCCATTCCAACATTAAAAAATTTACGATTTATTTTATCTTTATAATCAATAGCTTTTACTAAAGCATAAGCAACTTCTTTACTAGTAGATACTTCTACTTTACTACTTCCTTTAATATTATATATAAATGAATCTTCTTTTATATTACTTAATACTAATGGAACTCTAAAGATTGCATAATTTTTTAATTTCTTTTTAATTAAAATTTCTGTATTATATTTATTTAAACTAAAATTAGTCAAGTTATTTTTATCAATGTTATCTTTTATTTTGGCTTCAAAAGTATTATATAAAGAAGTAGTTGATGCATATAACATATAACAATCTTTATTATAATAGTTTATTGCTTTAATTATATTTTCTGTACCATTATATTCTGTTATTCGACTTAAATTAGAGCTTAAATCGCCCATCGGAGGAATAACGCTAGCTAAATGAATAATATAATCATGGTCTTTAACTAATGCTTCCATTAAAACAGAATCATTTACATCGCCATATAAAATATTTATTCTTTTTTTATATTTTCTTAAACGATTATAAGTTTTACGATTTTTTAAATCTAATACTGTTACTTCATATTTACCTTCACTAAGTAAATATTTTATTACTTCTACTCCTACACTACCAGAAGCTCCGGTTACTAGAACTTTTTTCAAATAAATCACCTACAATAAATTAGTAATAATAACAACTATTACACCTATAATTATACCATATTTTACTTCTTTTTTCTTTAAAGATTCCTTAATCTCTTGAAATAATTCAAAAATTAATAGATATAATAACATTCCAAAAGTTAAAGACAATAAAATTCCTGATATATTTTCACTAATATTGCCAAATAAAATATTAATAAATGCTCCTAAAAAAGCACTTATACAAAGAATAAAAACAAATAAATAACTTTTTTGATTATTCTCAAGTTGACTTCCAATTTGAAAACCTAATGGAATATTATGTAAAGATATACTTAACATCATTAATATACCACTAGATAAATTATTAATAGTTACACTATATAAAGTAAAACCTTCAATTATATTATGAATAGCTAATGCTAATATTGTTATTAAACCAATATGATTTAAATGCTCTTGATGTTCTTGATGGTTATGTTCATGATGAAAAGGAATAATTTTATCAAGTAAAATAAATAACAATAAACCAATAAATATTGGAATAATTAAATAAATATTTTTAAATTCAATTATTTCTGGTAATAAGTCAAATAAAAGTAAACCAATAAGAACTATGAATGCTAAAGAAATAGCAAATAAACTCATCTTATCTTTATTTTTACTCTTTTTTAAAATAACAATACCTATTAAAAAGAATAAACCAATTAAAAATGATAATAATAATCCCCAAAACATAATATCACCACCCATAATTTTATCAAAAAAATAGCAATAAAAAAAGGATAATTTTCATTATCCAATTTTTGTACAATTTACTGTTCTTAGTATAATAGTACCTGTTGCACTCTTACCAGCATTTACTGCTTGGTCATAATCACGATAATTTCTAAATAATATTTGGAATTCCCATCTATGTACTGTATCATTGTTTTTAGAATTATTTACAATTTTTGCAGTACCAATCTTGTTTTCACCTTTAACAAAAGTATTAATATCTCTTGTATAACTTCCAATTTCTATGTTTTCACTAGTTTTACCATTTACTACTATTAACAATTGATTATTTAATCTTCCTGAAGGTAAATCGTTTGTAAATGAATTACTTTCATTTTGATAAATAATATCATATGTACATTCTGTAATTCCTGAATAAGAATCTAACGTAACAGTTGAAGTAGAAGTATTACTAGGAATTTCCATAAATTCTTTATTAGTAACATTATGTGGTGACATTTGACTTGGTAATACAACTAATTCTATATTCTTAGAACTTTGAATTGTAATTAAAGCATCAACATCCGTTCCATTAGTTTGATCTGGACAAGCTCTATCACAAACGCCATCATTATCAGTATCACAATTTCTATCGCATACTTTATCATTTGGTTTACCACCATTTGAACCATCGTCACAATTTTTGTCGCAAACTTTATCATCAGGTTTACCGCCAAATGAGCCATCATCACAATTGCGATCACAAACTTTATCACTAGGTACTCCATCAAATGAGCCATCATCACAATCTTTATCACATTCATGGTCACCTTTTTTGCCACCATATGAGCCATCATCACAATTGCGATCGCATATACCATCTTGTGGTTTTCCACCTAATGTTCCATCATCACAATTATGGTCGCAAATTCCATCACCAGGATTTCCGTTATTATCACCATTATCACAGTTACGATCACATACTTCATCGCCGGCTTTATTATTAAATGAACCATCGTCACAATTGCGGTCACACTTGCCATCACCAGCTGTACCATCATAAGAACCATCGTCACAGTTTTTATCGCACTTACCATCGCCTGGTATATTACCAAATTCTCCATGATCACAGTTTCGATCACAAATGCCATCGCCGGCTAAGCCACCGAAGGAGCCATCATCACAGTTGCGATCACATTTACCATCACCTTTGGTACCTCCAAATGAACCATCGTCACAATTTGAAGTACAAACTTCATGGCTACAATTTCGGTCACAAACGCCATCATTTTTCTTACCGCCATTTGAACCATCGTCACAGTTCGAATCACAAACGCCGTCATCTTTTTTGCCACCATTTGAACCATCGTCACAATTTCGATCACAAACATTGTCATCAGGTTGACCACCAAATGAACCATCGTCACAGTTTCTATCACATACTTTATCACTAGGTACTCCACCGAATGAACCATCATCGCAATCTTTATCGCATTTGCCATCACCTTTTGTTCCACCAAATGAACCGTCGTCACAGTTTCGATCACATACACCATCAGCAGCAGTTCCACCTACAGAACCATCATCACAATTATGGTCACAAATTTTATCATTTGCTATACCATTGTTATATCCATTGTCACAATTTCGATCACATTTTCCATCATTGGCTTTTCCACCATAAGAACCATCATCACAGTTTCGATCACAAATGCCATCATCTTTTGTTCCGCCGAATGAACCATCATCACAATTGCGATCACATTTACCATCACTAGGAATACCGCCAAGTGTACCATCGTCACAATCACGATCACATTTGCCATCACCTTTTGTTCCACCGAATGAACCATCATCACAGTTGCGATCGCACATTCCATCAGCAGCAGTGCCACCACTTGTACCGTCATCACAGTTATGATCACAAATACCATCGCCAGCTACACCATTGTTATATCCATTATCACAATTCTTATCACATTTACCATCATTAGCTTTTCCACCATAAGAACCATCATCACAGTTGCGATCACAAATGCCATCATTAACTTTTCCACCGAATGAGCCATCATCACAATTGCGATCACATTTACCATCACTAGGAATACCACTATTGGTTCCATCATCACAGTTACGATCACATTTGCCATCACCTTTAACTCCACCAAATGAGCCATCGTCACAGTTACGATCACAAATATCATCGTTTTTCTTACCGCCACCAGAACCATCATCACAATTATGATCACAGACACCATCGCCGGCTAAGCCATTATTCGCACCATGATCACAATTGCGATCACATTTGCCATCACCAGCTTTATTATCAAATGAGCCATCATCACAATTTCGATCACATTTACCATCATTTGGTTTTCTATCATAAGAACCATCATCACAGTTCTTATCACATTTACCATCGCCTGGCGTACCATTAAATTCACCATGATCACAATTTCGATCACAAATGCCATCGCCTTTTACTCCACCAAATGAGCCATCATCACAGTTTCGGTCACAAACGCCATCATCTTTTTTGCCGCCATTTGAACCATCATCACAATTTGAAGTACAAACTTCATGGCTACAATTTCGGTCACAAACACCATCATTTTTCTTACCGCCATTTGAACCATCGTCACAGTTCGAATCACAAACACCGTCATCTTTTTTGCCACCGTTTGAACCATCATCACAGTTGCGATCACAAACATTATCTTGAGGATCTCCACCAAATGAGCCATCATCGCAATCTTTATCACATTTACCATCGCCAGCGTCTCCGCCGAATGAACCATCATCACAATTTTTATCGCAAATGCCATCATCTTTTGTTCCACCAAATGAGCCATCATCGCAATTTCGGTCACAAACGCCATCGCCTTTTGTACCACCATTTGTTCCATCGTCACAATTTCGGTCACAAACGCCATCATCTTTTTTACCGTCAAATGAACCATCGTCACAATTCTTAGTACATTTTCCACCATTACCAGTACAATTACGGTCACATACATTATCTGAAGGTTTGCCACCATTTGAACCATCGTCACAATTACGGTCACACTTGTCGTCTCCTAAAGTTCCTCCAAATGAACCATCGTCGCAGTTTTTATCGCAAACACCATCATCAGGTTGTCCGCCGAATGAGCCATCATCGCAGTTTCGATCACAAATGCCATCACCTTTTGTGCCATTATTTGAACCATCATCACAGTTACGATCACATTTTCCATCGCCCTTTGTGCCGCCGAATGAGCCATCATCACAATTTACTTTACATTTTCCGCCATCGCCAGTACAATTGCGATCACATTTTCCATCTTGTGGAATACCACCATTTGAGCCATCATCACAATCACGATCACATTTGCCATCACCAGCATCTCCGCCGAATGATCCATCGTCACAATTTCGATCACATACACTATCACTTGGAACTCTGCCAAATGAGCCATCGTCGCAGTTTCGATCACATTTGTTGTCATTTTTCTTGCCACCATTTGAACCATCATCACAATTAAAATCACATTTCATATCGCCAGCAACGCCACCGCCACGACCATCATCACAGTTGCGATCACAAATACCATCGCCTTTTTTACCATTAAATGATCCATCGTCACAGTTTCGATCACAAATATTATCGCCTTTTACACGACCATAAGAACCATCATCACAATTTAGATCGCAAACACCATCACCATTTACATCAACATTTATATCAGGGAATCCATCACCATCAATGTCACAGTTTACATCACAATCACCATCATGATTAGTATCTTGATCTCTTAAATTTTCATCTGGCGTAAAATCATCATTATTATCAACATTTACATCAGGTTTTCCATCGCCATTTACATCAATGTTGATATCAGGTTTCTTATCACCATTTACATCTACATTGGTATCAGGAAATCCATCGCCATCAGTATCACAGTTTAGATTACATTTACCATCATTATCCCAGTCTTGATTTGTCTTATTTTCAAGTTCATCTTTATTACCTGGATGACAGTGTAAATCACATTTACCATCGCCATCGCCATCAAGCATATTATCCGCTTTTTTATCTCCATTAACATCACAATTCAAATCACATACATCATCATCATCAATATCTATATTTATATCTGGATAGCCATCGCCATTTGTATCACAATTAATATCACAATTACCATCGTGGTCATTATCTTGATTTATTGGATTTTTATCGCCAATATTATCATTATTGGTATCACAATTGATATCGCATTCGCCATCATGATTATAATCAATATTTGTATCTGGTACGCCATTATTATCGGTATCACAATTTAAATCACATTTACCATCGCCGTTGGTATCAAGGTTAGTATCTGGAATACCATCATTGTTACGATCACAATTTCTACCTGTACACTTACCACTTGCATCCGGTTTTGTTACAGGATTTTTATCTGGATTGCCATCGCCATTGGTATCACAATTGATATCGCAATCGCCATCGCCATCTATATCAAAATTAGTATCTGGAATTCCGTCACCATTTGTATCACAATTGATGTCGCACTTTCCGTCTCCATCAACATCAATATTAATATCAGGGAATCCATCTTTATTAGTATCACAATTTAAATCACATTTACCATCTTTATTATTATCTTGTTCCATTAAATTTTTATCTGGTTTTCCATCTTTATTAGTATCTACATTGACATCGCCTTTTTTATCACCATCAACATCAATATTTAAATCTGGTTCGCCATCTAAATTTGTATCACAATTATAATCGCAAACATTATCTCCATTTGTATCACAATTGATATCGCACTTTCCATCTCCATCTATATCAACATTTGGCTTAGTAAATGGATTAGGTTCTTTATTAAAATCTGGTTTTCCATCTTTATTACCATCTACATTGGTATCAGGTATGTTATCGCCATTTTTATCACAATTTAAATCACATCTATCATCATCATCAATATCAATATTGATATCAGGGAATCCATCGCCATCAGTATCACAATTTAAATCACATTTGCCATCTTTATTTAAATCTTGATTAGTTAGATTTTTATCTGCTTTACCATCATTATCAGTATCACAATTGATATCACATTTACCATCACGATTATAATCTATATTTAAATCAGGTACACCATTATTATCGGTATCACAATTTAAATCACAGTTACCATCACCATCTAAATCAACATTAACATCTGGATAGCCATCATTATTAGAGTCACAATTTAATGTTGTGCATTTTCCAGTTCCATCTGGTTTAGTAAGTTTATTATTTGGCTTACTACCATCAGAGCAATTTAAATCACATTTACCATCTTTGTTTATATCTATATCTGTATCTGCTACTCGATCATTATTTGTATCACAATTTAATTCACATACATCATCATCGTCAATATCAATGTTTGTATCTGGAAATCCATCAAAATTGTAATCACAATTCATATCACATTTGCCATCATTATCATTATCTTGATTCATTAAATTTTTATCAGGCTTGCCATCTTTATTAGTATCAACATTAATATCTGGTTTTCCATCATTATCAACATCAACATTTAAATCGATTATACCATCACCATCTAAATCCAGATTTGTATCAGGAAATCCATCGCCATCAACATCACAATTGCGATCACATTTACCATCATTATCTAAATCTTGATTTAATAAATTTTTATCTGGATAACCATCACCATTAGTATCTAAATTAAATCTAGGCGTTCTATAATCTTTGCCATAAGTAATATTAGTGTCTGGTTTACCATCTTGATTCATGTCATACATTGTATCGCAATTAACATCACATTTACCATCGCCATCAATATCATAATTAATTATTGGTCCACTACCCCAATTGCCTCTTCCAAATAATTCTAAAGTAAAAGACGTAATCATTAATATAAAGCATAAAATCATTATAATTAGCATAATGACAATAGCTAATAATTTTTTTCTTTTAACATTTGATTCTTCATTGTTTTCTATATTTTCTAACATCATTACCGCACCTCACTATGCTTGTCCTGTTGGCGTACTCTTAACATTTAATTTTAAATAAACTAATTTTCCTATTTCAGTTACTGGAGTACTCTCTGAAAGCCAAATATATATTTTATAACTTCTACTTTTTTTTGATGTTACTGTGTCATTTATTATAGGATATACACCATTAGTTGATGATATACTAGAAACAAGTGCAGAATAAATACCGTTGCCAAGACTTACCCACTTAGAATTACTTACATCATAAATGCCGATTCTTAAATATTGCATGTCAATACAATCTGACGCACTTTTTCCTGCAGGTAGTGCCGCAGTATCCTTACTTAAACTAACCGAAAAACTAGCATCAAGACTGCCACTATTATTTAACGTTAATGTTGCAAAACTATTATTGTTATCATCATTTGGCTTCGAATTTGCATTTGTTGGATATGCACTTGCTTCTGCTGGCATTAATGTTTTAGCAGACATTTCCTTTGAACCACTTACACTTACTTCAAGTGTTCCAGCAGTAAATGTTTGAACATTTGTTGATGATTTAACAGAAAAAACATATGAATATGTTACATTCATAGTTAATAGACTTAATGCAATTACTGATAACACAACTAATAGAGTACTACGTTTAATAGTTTTAAATGATATCATTCTACGTCACCTTATTCTAAGTTTACCATATTATCTTTTTAAGAACAATATCTAAATTAAAATTTTTTTAAATTTGTGATTTACTTTTTAAATATTATAAGCTATAATATCAAAGGTTAAATGGGTGATTTAAATGGAAATTAGAAATGTTGCAATTATTGCACACGTAGACCATGGTAAAACTGCCTTGGTTGATGAACTTATTAAATATGTTGGAACTTTTAGAGAAGGACAAGATGCTAAACAATTTTCAATGGATTCCAATGAAATCGAAAAAGAAAGAGGAATAACAATTTTAGCCAAAAACACATCTATTATATATAATAATGTTAAAATTAATATTCTTGATACTCCAGGACACGCCGATTTTGGTGGTGAAGTTGAGAGAATCATGAAAATGGTTGATGGCGTTATTTTAGTAGTTGATGCTTATGAAGGACCTATGCCACAAACGAGATTTGTTTTAAAGAAAGCCATTGATGCAGGGGCTAAACCAATCGTAGTTATTAATAAAGTTGATAAACCAACTGCTAGAATTAAAGAAGTTGTTGATGAAGTATTAGAATTATTCCTTGATTTAGGTGCATCAGATGAACAACTTGATTTTAAAGTTGCATATACCTCAGCTTTAAATGGTACATCTAGTTTAAGTAGTGATTTATCAACCCAAGAAAAATCATTTAAATGTGTTTTAGATTTAATCATTGATGAAATAAATCCTCCTAAAGGTAATCCAAATGATACATTTATTTTTCAACCAGCACTTCTTGATTATAATGATTATGTGGGTCGTATTGCAATTGGTCGAATTTTTAGTGGTAAAGTTAAAGTTGGCCAAATGCTTAATTGTTTAAGACTTGATGGTAGTGAAAAAAACTTTAGAGTTCAAAAATTATTCTCTTTTACAGCTTTAGGTAAAGTTGAAGTTGATGAAGTTTCAGCTGGTGATATTTGTGCTATCGCTGGACTTGAAGATATCTTTGTTGGTGAAACACTAACTGAAGTTGGTAAACATGAAAGACTTCCAATTATTCATGTTGATGAACCTACTCTTCAAATGACTTTCGGTGTTAATACTTCTCCTTTTGCTGGTAAAGATGGTAAATTATTAACTTCAAGAAAAATTGAAGAAAGATTAATACGTGAAACACAAAAAGATGTTAGTTTAAAAGTTGAACAAATTGATTCCGAAAATTTCTTAGTATCAGGACGTGGTGAATTACACTTATCCATATTAATTGAAAATATGCGTCGTGAAGGTTTTGAATTACAAGTATCTAAACCTAAAGTTATTACTAAAGAAATAGATGGTAAATTATGTGAACCATATGAAGAATTATTAATTGAAGTTGATGATGAATATATGGGTGGTGTTATTGAAGAATTAAGTTCTCGTGGTGCTATAATGGATAATATGACTCATTTAGGATCATTAACAAGAATTACTTATACTATTCCATCTAGAGGGTTAATTGGTTTTTCAACAAACTTTATGACTCTTACTAAAGGATATGGAATAATGAATCATTCCTTTAAAGAATATGGTCCTTATACTAATGTTTTAATTGGAGAAAGAAAACTAGGAGTATTAGTTTCTAGTGAAACTGGTAGCTCTACTGCTTATAGTATTGGTGGCCTTGAAGATAGAGGAATTATGTTTATTGAGCCAAATGTTGAAGTATATGAAGGTATGATCGTTGGTGAATGTAATAGAGATAATGATTTAGCAGTTAATGTTGTTAAAGGTAAAGAACTTACTAATACGCGTGCTGCTTTCTCTGATAAAACTGTAGTATTAAAAAGACCAAGACCAATTACTTTAGAGTATGCTCTTGAATATATTAACTCAGATGAATATGTTGAAGTTACACCAAACCATATAAGACTTAGAAAAGTTATTTTAAATACAGAACTTAGAAAAAAAGCTGATGCTAAAAAATAGCATCAACTTTTTTTCTATAATTCAAAAGAAAAAAGCCTAAAAATGATGTGAACCCCAAATAGGAGACATCAAAAAAAGGACTAAAGAAAAATCAAGGGCGAACGAAGTGAGTTCATCT
>CANQBF010000021.1 GCA_947588895.1 uncultured Bacilli bacterium
GTATCTACAGAAGAACAAGCAACTGAAGGATTTAGTATTCATGCTCAAAAAGATAAATTAACTAAATATGCTGAATCTAATGATTGGGTAATAACTGATTATTATGTAGATGATGGTATAAGTGGTAAGAATTTAGCAGAAAGACCTGAAGTGACAAGATTACTAGAGGATGTAAAATCAGGTAAGATTAATAATGTTTTAGTTTATAAATTAGATAGATTAACAAGAAGTGTTAAAGACTTAATTTATTTAATTGAATTATTTGATAAACATAATTGTACTTTTAATTCACAAACCGAAAAAATTGATACATCAAACGCAGTTGGTAGAATGTTTGTCAAAATTATTGGAATATTTGCTGAATTTGAAAGAGAAAACTTAGCTGAAAGGGTCACATTTGGTTACGAACAAAAAACAAAAGAAGGTAATTATACTAACACTAATGGAGTATTTGGATATGATTATATAGTGGGAAAAGGAATACTTGAAGTTAATAAATTAGAATGCTATTATGTAAAGAAAATATATGAATGGTATTTACAAGGTGACTCAATGATTAAGATAGCGAATAAATTAAGAGATGAAAATGTCCCAACAAAAAGAGGAGGACATTGGAATCAATCAACTATACAATCAATACTTACTAATCCCCTTTATATTGGAAAAGTTAGATATGGTGTTAATAAACAAAATAAGTTTGAAGTTGGTGGTAAGAATATAACTCCACTAATAGATGAAGAAACGTTTAATAATGTAAATAATTTAATGAAGAAAAGAAAGAGGTTTCATAATAAAAGATTTTCATCAGACGATACATATTACTTTAGAGTTTTAAGATGTTCCAAGTGTGGCGGTAGATATCATGCAAGACAACAAATTCAAAGGGGTAAAAAATATATTACTTATCATTGTAATGGCCATCATAATGGAACTTGTGATACTCCTGGATTTTCTCATTTAAAATTAGAAACAGCTTTCCTTGAATATTTAGATAATGTTAAACCATTAGAGTTTACTGATAAAATAATTGATAAAAAAGATATAGATGTCTCTTTTGAAAGAACTAGAATTACTAATGAGATATCTAAATTAAATGATAAGAGGACAAGTACAATTAAATTATTGACCGAAGATAAAATAGATCTTGAAACCTATAAAGAAATACAAAACATTATCGAAGAAAAGATTACTAAGTTTAATGAAAAATTAAACAAAATATATGTTGAACCTGAAAAAGAGATAAATATAGAAAATATTAAAGAAGTAATTACGAGTATTAAAAATAACTTTATTCATTTAACTAATCATGAAAGAAAAATGTTTTTTGAAAGATTTATTAAAGAAATAAAAATTATAAAAGAAGATAAAACAGTAATAATTAAAGAAGTTATATTTTAAGTTACTAATTCTAATTGGTAACTTATTTTTTTATGGAAAGGATGATGCTAATGATTATGAAGTGTTGTTTATAGATAAATATGTTCTGATATATACCTATGTACTAGAACATTTTTAATCTTTTAAAGAATTATCCTATATGGTTAAATTAGTTTATATAATAATAGTTGGTTTTTGTAGAGAAAGAGCATGGAATATTAATTCAGATTCTTTTTTAAATAGACAAATGAATGCCGGTTAAATATATTTAAAAATAATTACTAGGAAATTTATTAGGAAAAATACACGGAAATTACTAGGAAAATACTAGGAAATGTGATATGATTACTTTAGTTAATAGTCGGAGGTATAGCATGATTAATACAATTGAAAATTCAAGAACAGAATTTAAAGTAAAATTAGTCAATGATTTAGAAGAAACAGTAATCGGATTTTTAAATAGTAAAGATGGCGGTATCATTTATTTAGGAGTAAATGATAGTGGTAAAATTGTTGGATTGAGTAATAATCTAGATTTATTACAAAGAAAAATAAAAGATAGAATTATATCTAATATTGAACCATCGGTTTTAGGATTATTTGATTTAGAAGTATTAGAAGAAGATACCAAAAAATATTTAAAAATTACTATAGCTAGAGGTTTAGAAAAGCCATATCATTTAAAAGGTATGGGAATGACACCTGATAGTTGTTTTATAAGAGTTGGTACTTCCAATGAAAGAATGGATGATCATTTAATCAATAAAATGTTTAGAGAAAGAACGAGAAATTCACTTAAAAACATAATTTCTCCAAATCAAAAATTAACTTTTAGTGATTTAAAAATTTATTATAAAGAAAAAGGCTTTGATGTTGGTGATAATTTTGAAACACAATTAGGATTTTTTACTCCTGATGGTAAATATAATTATCTTGCATATTTACTTGCAGATGAAAATACTATATCAGTTAAGGTTGCTAAATATACTGGTGATGATGTTGATGAATTGATGGAAAATTATGAATTTGGTTATTGTTCTTTAATTAAAGCAACATATCGTGTATTAGAAAAATTTAGAGTTGAAAATAAAATATATGCAAAAATTACATATCCAGAGAGAAAAGAGCAACCAATGTATGATTATAATGCTGTAAGAGAAGTTATTATAAATGCTCTAGTTCATAATGATTGGTCAACGGAATATCCACCTAAATTTGAGTTTTTTAGTGATAGATTAGAAGTATCTTCGTTTGGTGGAATACAAAGCGAATTTACTGAAGAAGAGTTTTTGGAAGGTTATTCAGCTCCTAAAAATCCTGAACTTATGAGAGTATTTAGAGATTTGGAATTAGTTGAACATTTAGGAACTGGTATTAGAAAAATACTAAAAAAATATGATAAAAGTATATATCACTTTTTTCCGCATTTTATAAGAGTTAGTATTAAATATAATCAAAATGAATTTGAGTATGATAATATACCAAATAAAAAAGAAATAAATTATTCTAATTTAGAATTAACCTCAGTACAAGAAGGAATAATAGGTCTAATACTTGATAGGCCAAACATTACTCAAGAAGAAATGGCTAATTTACTTGGAGTTACTTCAAGAACAATTAGAAATCATATAAAATATTTGATTAATAATGATTATATCGAAAGAATTGGTGCAGATAAAAATGGAAAATGGATAGTTATTAAAAAAGAAAGTAAAAAATATTGATTTATTTGAAAATTAAATTAGTAAAACTTAAAAATTCATGTATCATTTCAAATAGAAGTGATACTTTTATTATAGTAATATTCACATACTAATAAATTAGTACGATTTTATAATGATGTAGATGGTCTTAAAACAGGATTTACAGAAACGGCTGGTTATTGCTTAACAGCAACGGCTAAAAAGAATAATATGCGACTTATTTCAGTAGTTATGGGAGTAGATACTACTAATAATCGAACTAGTGATACGGTTAAATTATTAAATTATGGTTTTAATTCTTATAAATTATCTACTATTTTTGAAAAAGATAAAGTGGTTGATGAAGTAAGAGTTGAAAAAGGTAAAAAAGAAAGTGTTAGAATTATTTTAATGGAAGATGCAACTGAATTACTGGGAGTAAATGATAAAGCTAAAAATTATACAATTAATGTTAAATTAGATAAATTAATTGCTCCTTTAAAAAGAGGAGATAAAGTTGGAGAAGCAGAAGTATTAGATAATGAAGGTAATTTAGTAACTAATATTGGTATCACTGTTAGTGAAGATATTAAGAAAGCTAATTTATGGGATTATTTTAAAAGAAATTTAGATGTGTCTTTAATGGGTAAAAAAATATTTACGAAGTAGTAAATATTTTTTTACATATTTAAAATTATTGTCAATTATTTGTATATTTATCGTAAATTTATTTTCCTAAATTGCGTAAATAAAATGAATATGTTAAACTAATGATGAATGAATACAATTAATTATTAATTGTATATTATTAATATTGGAGGTTGATAATGCTAAAAATTTATTACTTAAATGTTAAATTTTGCATTTGATTTAATAATTATTTATGTTATTATATTGTAAGTGGGGTTTAAAATAAGAATAAAGAAATAGGAGTGTTTTTTATGGAAGAAATTAATATAAGTGATATGTTACAATATTTTAAAAAGAAGATATATATAGTTATTATTATATTATCTATTCTTTTAACGGCTTTAAGTGTTTATAGTATCTTTTTTAAAGTACCAGTATATACAACAAGTACAACTATTATATTAGTAAAAGATAATGAAAATAGTTATGTTGGAAGTGGTAATAATGATACTATTAGTCAAAGTGATTTAACATTAAATCAAAATTTAGTATCTTCATATAGTAAGATATTAAAGAGTCATTTAGTTTTACAACAAGTTATTGACAAATTAGCTCTTGATTATAATGTAGAAGAATTAGAAAAAGAAATGAATATAACTTCAGTTGATGATACCGCTATTTTAAATATAGCTATTACTGATAAAGATGCTGAAGTTGCAACTGATATAGCAAATACAATAGTTAAAGTATTTGAAAAAGAAGTAACCAATATTTTCAAAATTAATAATGTTACAGTATTAGATGAAGCAGAAGTACCTGATAATGTATCAAACAATACATTTATTAGAGATATTATTTTAGTTATTTTAATCTCTTGCTTTGGTGGCTTTGGTATTATCTTTGTTATCTTCTATTTTGATGATACACTTAGAAATGCTGAAACAATTGAAGAAGAAATTGGATTACCATTACTAGCTAAAGTATATCGTAATCCAGAAAAAATTGATTTAGTTGTAGATAAGAAACCAAAATCTGCAACAAGTGAAAGCTTTAGAAGTTTAAGAGCTAATTTGCAATTTGCATCAGTAGATACCACATTAAAAACTTTATTAGTAACTAGTACTGTACCTAGTGAAGGAAAGAGCTTTGTAAGTGTTAACTTAGGTACTGCTTTTGCTCAAGCTGGAAAAAGTGTTTTAATTGTTGACTGCGATTTAAGAAAAGGACGTCAACATGAAATATTTAAAATAAATAATAGTAAAGGTTTATCTAATCTTTTACTTGAAGATATTGAAAATTATGAAGAGTATATTCAAAAAACAAGTATTAAAAAATTAAGCTTATTACCAAGGGGAGTTGTTCCACCAAATCCAACGGAATTATTAAGCTCTAAAAAGAATGAAGCTTTAATTAAAAGATTAAGAAAATCATATGATTTAATTATCTTAGATGCGACACCAAGTAATGGTTTATCTGACCCATTAATCTTATCTAAGTTTGCTGATGAAACAGTAATTGTTAGTGCTCTTAACTATACAACAAAGAATGATTTGAAAGAAGTTAAGAAAGAACTTGAAAATGTTAATGCTAATATTGCTGGTTGTATCTTAAATAATGTTAAATTCCAAAAACATTCATATGGATATTATAGTTATGGTTATGGTGTAGAGGAAGATAAAAAATGATTGATATCCATTCTCATCTTTTGTATGGTGTAGATGATGGAGCTAAAACCATTGAAGAAAGTATTGAAGTTTTAAAAGATTTAAAAGCAGTAGGTTATAGTGATATCATCTTAACACCACATTATATTAAAGATAGTAGTTATAATAGTAATAAAAAGAATAATTTAACTATATTAAAAAAATTAAAAACGGAAATAAAAAAGAATAAATTAAATATAAATGTTTATTTAGGTAATGAAATATATATTGATAATAATATTGAAGAATTATTAAAAACGGAAGAAATAACTAGTTTAAATGATTCTAAGTATTTATTAATTGAGTTACCTATGAGTGGTGAATATTTAGGATATCAAGATATTTTTGCTAATCTAATTAATTTAGATTATAAAGTTATTTTAGCTCATCCTGAAAGATATTTATCTTTTCAAAAAGATTATAAAAAAGTTGAAGAATTAGCTAAAATTGGAGTATGTTTTCAATGTAATATGGAAAGTATTTTAGGAAAATATGGAAGACATGCTAAAAAATTAATTAAAAAAATGTTAAAAAAACATCAAGTAATGTTTTTAGCAACTGATATTCATCATAAAAAACATAATTATGATGATTATTTAGAAGCTAAAAGATTAATTTTAAAATATATTAATGAAGATGAGTATAATAAATTAGTTTTTGAGAATGCTAATAATGTAATAAATTAAAAAGGAAGTAAAAGCTTCCTTTTTTATTTAGAAAAGAGAGGAATCTTTTATGCTTAAAGCATTCTTAAAATTTATTTTAGTATTTTTCTATGTTTTATCTTTTGTTTTATTTACCTATTTTATCTTTAAATTAAATATTATACCTAGTAAATATTTACTTATTGGTTATGGTATTTATGCATTAGTATCATTTATTATAATTATCTTAATATTAAATAAATATAATTTATTAAGTTATTTAATATTAGTTATAATAACATTTGTTATGGGTTATTCTTCAACCTATCTAAAAAACACTTATAGTTTTTTAGATAGTATTGATGCTAGTAAACAAGAAGATATTATTAATTATAAATTAGTAGTTTTAAATGATAGTAATTATAATAAATTAGAAGATTTAAATAATACTAAAATTGCTTATTTAGAAGATAATAAAATAAATATAAATAATTATTTATTAAATAATATTGAATATACTGAAGTAACATATGATGATTTTAGTTTATTACAAGAAAAATTATTTAATAAAAATGTTTCTGCTATATGTTTAGAAGAAAGTTATTTAAATTTATTATATGATGAATTTAATGATTTTAAAGATAATACTAAAATAATTTATGAATTTAAAACTAATTATAGTGAAGATAGTGTTGTTTTTAAGGAAGAAGAAGTATTTAAAGAAGAATTAGACTCTTTTATTGTTTATATTAGTGGTATTGACCAATATGGGGATATAACTAGTGTTAGAGGAAGAAGTGATGTTAATATTATTGCCGTTATTAATCCTAGTAGTAATAAAGTATTACTTATTAATACTCCAAGAGACTATTATGTTCAATTAGCAGGTACTACAGGTCTAAAAGATAAGCTTACTCATGCTGGTATATATGGCATTAATAAAAGTATTCAAACATTAGAGAATTTATATGATATTAATATTGATAATTATATAAGAATTAATTTTGATTCATTAATTAAAGTAGTCGATGTAATTGGAGGTATTGATATTTATTCCGATAAAGAATTTACCCCAAGCACTAATAATAGTTTTGTCGTTAAAGAGGGATTAAATCATTTTAATGGAGAACAAGCTTTAGCGTATGCAAGAGAAAGATATGCTTATCAAACTGGTGATAATCATCGAGGCCAAAATCAACAACAAATAATAACGGCCATTATTGAAAAAGTAAGTAAATCTAGTGTATTAATTAGTAAATATAATAGTATTTTAAAATCTTTAGATAAATCTTTTCAAACGGATATAACCATGAATGATATTATTAATTTAATAAAAAATGAATTTACTCAAATGAAAAGTTGGGAAGTAGAAAGTATTCAAGTGACAGGATTTGACAGTAAAAATTACACTTATAGCATGGGAAAGAGTAGATTACTCTATGTTATGGAGCCAAATTATGATAGTATAAATATAGCAAAAGAAAAAATAGGAAGTGTTTTGAATGGAGTATCCGAAAGTTAAAATTGTATTATCATATATATTAGTTATCTTATGGATGATAGTTATATTTATCTTTTCCAATGCTAATGGTGAATTATCAGGTAATAGTAGTGAAGGTTTAATTAGTAATACTATAACTATTATTGATAATACATTAGTTAAATTACATATTAAAGATAATAAGATAACTAATGAAGATAAATTAATATTAATTAATAAATTACATATGCCAGTTCGTAAATTAGCTCATTTTACAGAATATTTAATATTATGTTTATTATGGATTAATGCTTTAAATAATAGTAAAGTTAAACATAAATATTTATATGCTATTATATTAAGTATATTATATGCCTGTAGTGATGAATATCATCAAACATTTATTGCTGATAGAAGTGGACAAGTATTTGATGTATTTATAGATTCAATGGGTGTTATAACAGGAAGTTTAATACATACAATAATTGGAAGCATAAAAAAATAAATAAAATATAAAATAATAATATATAAGTTATTATTTATACCATCATTCGACATATTTTTCAAAAATAATTATTATAATAATAACACATAAGTTGAGGTGAACTTCATGAATATATTATTATTAATTATATTATTTATAATTACTATGTTTTTATTAACCTTTATGTATTGTTCTTTAATATTAGCAAGTAGATGTGATTCATATTATGAAGAAAAATAGTCAATTTTTATAGACAAAGAATAAATTTTATGTTATATTTTATTCAAGTTGAGTAATCAACTTTCATTAAAAAGTGGGTGAAGCCAGCCCTATAAATGGTAATAAAAAAAGTTTGACTAGAGATTTTTCTAGTCATTTTAAATTAAATAAAAATATAAAAAGAAATATTTAAAATTGTATAATTGGTAAGTCTAGAACAGAATTTGAGTGAAAAAATTATAGAAAAGTATAGGAGTATTAATGGATAATAAATACAATATTATCTTTGTTTAATAAAATAAATTATATAATTAATAACATAAATAATTTGCATAATAAAAAAGAATCAATGAATATAATTCTTCACGGATTCTTTTTTATTAAGTTTAATATTATATAATAAAAGGTGTTCAGCATAATCTGTTTTATTATATTTAATTGCATTGGATTTTACAAAATTAATAATTTGATTTATTTGAAAGTTAGTAATTTTATTTTCAAAAATAAAATATTTAACAAATTGAATAAACTTTTTATAATTAACTGTATAAATCATATTATCATTTTTATTTAAAAAGGCTAATTCATTGATACCAGTATCTTCAAAAAATATCTTAAATAAACGATTAAATTCTTTGCTTTGTAAAAGAGTATTAACAACATTAAAATATGAACTTTTAATAATTGTACTAATATTTAATAATTTATTTAAATTAATATCTGTATTATTCTCAAATAAATAATCTTTCTTTAATTCAATAAAATTTACAGTATTAACTTTTAATGATATATCCATTCTGTTTTTCAAAGTAATATTAAAACTATCACTATTATTAGAATTTAATATTATATTATTTAATTCAAATAATTCTTTAAATTTAAGAACTGTATTTTTTAAATAATTTGGTTCATATATTTTATCAACAGTATAAATATTTATTTCGCCAAAATTTTGAAGGGATTGTATCAGTTGTGTATTATTAGAGTTATGACACCATACTGCAATTTCAGGTTTGATTCCCCATTCCTTTTCTTTACAATCTTTTAAATAAATATTTAATTTATTCATAAAATCTTTAATAAAAGAAAATACACATTCTATTTTTTTTATATTAATTTTATTTTTAGCTATTGTTAATTGTTGATTATAATCTTCATCAATTATTCTATTAACTTTATTATATTCATTCTGTAGTAAGTTGTTTAAAATAATTGATTTATCTTTAGAAACAGCATTAAAATCATTTATTAATTGTAATATACCATTTACATTTGTTTCGCAATATTCTTTGTTTAAAAGAATTTTTTCTTTTTCTTTTTTAGCTTTTTCATATTTTTTTCTATCTTCAATGCTATTATTTTCTATATCAATAAATTTTTTAATACATGTGCTTCCAACTTTTAATTTAATACCATTGTGTATATTTTCTATCACTGATATTGAATCTAAGTCTTTTTGACCACATAATTCACAATCAATTTTTTGATGTTGATAATTTTCATCAATATATCTTACTTTCCATTCTTTTTGAGTTAATTTAAATATGTCATACCAATTATTGCTTAAAAAGTTTTGATGTTCTAGTGACAAATCTTTGAAATCTTTAGAAGATAATCGAGGTTTTCTATGATTTAAAGTTATCTTTTCTGTTAACCAAGGGTATTGTTTACTTATTTCACTTAAAACAAATAATTTAGCATCTTTGATTTTTATTGAAACCATGTTGTGATTGATTCCTCCTCCTTTATAGTTATTAATAATAGTATATAATAAATATAAAAAAATACAACGATTTTTGAAAATAAATTAAAATAGCATTATATATTATTGTTAATATATATATAAAGATAAAACAATTAATAAAAATAATGCTCAATTAATATTTACTTCACATTCAACATTTTTATTTAATAGTGACGCTTTAAGAAGAGATGAAATATATATTGTAGATAAAGATTTAAATGGAAAATAAAAATTATATTCATTATCAGAATTTAGAAATTTAAGAATAGATGCTGATTATGAAAAGAAATATTTAACAGGTCAATTTGGTGGTATACCTTATAATAAATAAGAGAGGACAACTTATGGGAAGCTTGGTAAGTGGGTAGAAAAGTATAAATTTTTATTGATAAAAAATATAGCAAAAAAAGAATCAATGAATGTAATTTTTAACTGATTCTTTTTTTATTGCTATAAAGTCGTTTAATTTTTACTTTTATTATTTTTAAGATTTCGAAAATACATTCATTTAAATCACTAAAAAATAAATATAAAATATAACTTATCAATGTTAAAATAAATGCTATAAAATCTTTAGTAAATATATTATATAGAATAAATAGCAATGATATCAAAAAAATTGTAAACATATTTTTAAAATCTATTTTTATATTTAATTGATGATGTAGATAAATTTCACTAATAATACTCCTAATTGCAATTGCTATCAACATACCTACAATAACTAGATATATATTTTTAAAAATTAAAACATTAAATAATGATAAAATGATACTAATAAATACAGAAATTATATTAAATATTAAAAGCATATTTTCTTTTCTCAAAACTTTTAAATAAGTATTTGAAATCATTTGCATTTTACCATCGAATATACAAATAGGAAGTAAAATTCCTAAATATTGCAAGCTAATAGCATAATTAGGAAGCCATAATGTTAAAATAATTTTTAATGGTATATATACTACATATATACATGGTAATAAAAAATTTAAACATTTATTAAATTTTACATACATACTTTTAGTGGTATTTTTATCTAATTTTCTTAATGTTGGAAATAATACCATACTTACTTGGGATATAAATAACAAAAAGAAATTAGTTAATGATAATGCTAATGATACTTTTCCAAATGTTGTTATTCCCCAATGCTTATCTACTAAAAATTTACCAAAACCTAATATTAAGAGACTTGCTATATTAGATAATGTTAATTTAATTCCTATTTTAGCACTCTCGATAGCTACAATAAATGATTTTTTAATTCCATATGGTTTGGTTAAAACAATTGACCTTGCGTTATAAAAACTATATATTAAAGCAATTGTTGTTGTTAAAACGTATATTGCAATATATAATATTAAATTTTTAAATTTGACAAAATAAGCAATTACTATAAATAATAAAAATAATAGTTTATCAATAATTACTGAATATGAATACTTTTTAATTTGATTTGTAGCTTGAAAAATATATCCCAAAAACCAATTTAAGTTAGCTATTAAAGTATATATAGCTGCAAAAAAGAAAATATATTTCCTTACCTTATTTAAAACAAAAAATTTAGCAAACAATAAAATAAAATTAAAAATTACTATTTGAACAAAAAATAGAACATAAAATTGAGATGATACTTTCTTTTTATCTATTTTATCAAAATCTATTCCACCATTTTTTAAATACATTCCATCAGTTATGCCAAAATGAAAAAAGCCAACATAAGTAATATAAAATAAAAATAATTGCCAATAACTGAAATCTTCCACACCTAAAATCTTAGGAATTATTAAAGACATTGATGTACTTAATAATATAGAAATTAATTGTGCACTAAATGCATATATAAAATTTTTAATTGTTTTATTTTTCAATTCTTGATTCATTTTTAGCCTCTCGTTCTAAATAATAATGTCGTATTACTTGATTAATTTTATAATAAGGTAAATTAATTTTGAAAATTCTTTTACAAAATCCAATTCGCCATTTAGCATTTTTAAAATCTATCATTAATTTTTTAGGATGAAAAAGATAATACATAAAAGATTTAGATTTAGCAATGTATGAATTTTCACTACCATTAAATTTGATATTTCCAAAATTTATTGCATCTTCTAAACTGGGATTAAGTGCAAAGTTAAGTAAATTTTGAAAAGCTAACATACTATTTATATTCATGTACTTTTGGAGATTGTTATCTTTTATAATTTTTAAAAAATATTTTGCACCATCTTGTATTTCTTGAAGTTGTTTATCTTCATAAGAAGATTCATGCTCATAATCATAAAATTCTACATCATTTTCTAAGAATCTCTTAACTGAACCATGATTAGTTGAAAATATAAACTCTAAAATAGAATTAAAATAATGTTCCTTATCATATAGTTGAGGATTTTTATCTTTTTCAAATAGAAATCCTTTCATTTTATATTTATTTTGATTTTGTGAATTTGGTATAATGCCTAAATAATATCCCCAAATATCAGCATTTTGAATATTTAATTCTATAGCTTTTTGCATATTTCCAAACCATCCAATATCTACAATAGCTAATTTATTTTTAAATTTATTTTTTGAAAAATATTTTAACATATTATCATATTCAATTTTAGAATTATTAATTAAAATTGGGAAAATTTCTTCAAAAAATGATAAATAAGTAGTTTGTAAATCATTTAGACTATAAACATTGTCTAAAATTAAATTATATTTTTTTAATTGTATTAATAATTTATCACTTTCTAATCCTAATTGTTTTATGAGACTACGTAACTTTATTTCTTTCGGTAAAAACATATTTTTAAATACATCAAAAATATTGTCATATCTCCATAAAGATGGTACAATTAAAGACCTTCTAGAACCATATAAATAATATGTTTCATAATCGTTATAGAATATATCAAATGCTTCTTTCATAATTTTACCATCGCGCGCTAAAAAATATACTTTTTGAATTTTATTTTTTTCTAGATTATTATTTAACCACATTGATAATCCCAAAAGTAATGGGCCAAGACATTCATACCCAAAATTAAAATAATAATTTTGGGTATCATCATAGTAATTATTTAATATTGATACAAGCATATTATAATACATAGTAGAATCTTTTGAAATATAACTATATTTCAATTTATTATTATTTTTTACCAAAAATGTTTTTATTCCAAATTTCATTGGATTTATATAGTCACTTTTTTTATTATCTCCAATATGAATTATTTGATTGCTTCTTATATTTAAATCATTTAATACATACTTATATATTTTTCCAGTATGTTTATTTATTTTTAATTCAGATGATAAATATAATTTATAATAAGTAATATTACATTTTTTTAAAAGCTTCTCTATAAATTCTTTTGATAGATACATATCCGATATTAAAATAACTTTTATATTATTATTTAAAGCATATTCATACATGTCATATACAAAAGAATTATTGTTTCTAGTTATTAAATCATATTCAATATCTTGTTCAATTTTTTTAATTTTTTTAATATCTAAATCTACTAGTTGTTTACTAACTTCATCATATATTTCATCTAATGTTATTTCATCATATTGTGATTTTTCTCTTGCTATTCTTTCCGAATTAATTCTAATTTCTTTAAAATTGCTTATTTTTTTATTATTAGTTTGATTATACTTTTCTTCTACTAAATGAAATATGTTTGATGGTTTGTTTACGTTTCTAGTAAGAAGAGTATCGAATATATCAAAAGATATAAATTTTTTGTTTCTCATATTATTTATCCTTTCTAAATTGAGAAGATAATAAATCTTTTGTCAATTTCATATTTATTATTTTTATTTAAAAATTTAAAAATAGAATTGATGAATATTAATTTACAATAAAAATATATACATTGCCAAATAAATTATACTATACATTTTGTTAATAGTAAATTAATAAATTCCGAAAAATTCGGAATTTATTTTAAGTATTTATCTTATCTAAATCTATTTTAAAAAGGTATTCTTATAAATATTTACATTATTAGTTCTTTTTTTATCTATTAAATTTTGAATTTATTTATATTAAGAGAACATTAGAATATTTTTCTAAATTAATTGTTAATTTTAATTTTTTCGATGAAAAATTTAATTAAAAATATGTAGATGATTATATTTATATAATTTAATGATATAATAGATGTATAAAAAGAATCACTAAACGAATGCAAATACAATGAGTGTATAAATATCGAATATATAATTATTGATAAATTAATCTTATTGGTTAATTTTTGCATTTTGATTTTTTCATAAAACACTGTAAATATATTTGATAAAATTATTTGCAAAACAACAACTCCAATTATACCGAAATCTTGATAGTACCTTCTAAAAGCAGTATAAACATTACCAAGTAATACACCATTTGAAGTTCTAAACTCAAGATGCAAATTATATTTAACATCTATTATTCCTAATGAATTTAATAGTTTATTTAAACTGAAAAATGTTTCTTTACCAAATATTTGGCTTTTAGGAAGAGGTTTTTTTAAATATAAATCTAAATTTTGGATTGACCCTCCAAAATATCCGCTTATGTAATCAATCGTGCTAGCATCATTAGTTCTCCCTACAAGGCTTCTTAATGATGAAAATAAATATAAAACAATCAATGTAATAATAAATATTTTGAAAATGACTTTACTAATAATTTTATTATTATTTTTATTTATATGAATGTTTAATATATATACTATTGTAAAGGCATATAAAACATATACTATTATATCACTTCTTCCACCTGATAAAAAAACTTCTATAAAATATAAAACAACCATTATAATAAACGATTTTTTAATTTTAATTTTTAGATTGCTTTTATATGATACAATAATATTATAAATTTCAATATAAGTTAATACATAAATAATAGCTTTAGATAATTTGTAAAATTGTTTTATTATGAACGGTAGTGATGCTTCATTATCAAAAGAACTATTAAATCTATACAAACTTATTGCAGTAAAAAAATTGGAAGAAAAACTTTTTATAATTTTTAATATTGTAAACGTATATAATAGAAATATTATAATTTGTATAATAAATAAAATGTAGTAGTTTGCTTTTTTGATTTTTATTTGAGATATGGATTCATTTGTTGAATTATATTTATTGATTTTGTTTTTCCTTTTGTATATTATACATAAAAAAAGTGAAGGAATAGCAAAAGAAATAATTCCTAAAAGTATTAATAATACAGTTTGATTACTTAAAATGATATTCCATTTATCTATATTAAGAATGGCACAAAAAACCGCGAGAATATAAGATTCAATAAGAATATTAGAAGGATGAAATAAATCCTTTGTAATACTCAAAGTAACTATAAAAATTAATATTAAATAGATAAGTAAAATATATATCAATTAAATCAACTCCTTATTATATCTTTTATAATAATTTTTATTTTTTTTGCCACTTTCTAAGTTTAGCAATCAAATTAATAGTATGAAACATATTATGTTTGATTAGAAATAAAACTAAT
>CANQBF010000022.1 GCA_947588895.1 uncultured Bacilli bacterium
TTATCAAACCTCCTCTCTATAAGAGATTTGGTAGACACTCAACAACTAATATTCCCTATGAAAATTATATCAAACAAATTGTTCTTTGTACAATAGAATTTGATACTAAATTTATGACAATTTAGAAAATTTAGAAAACACACTTGCTAATTGACACAATTAGTAAATGTTAATTTGATAAAAATTGTCGTTACTGATTAATTTTATTGACTGGAGGTGTAAATATGATTTATATAACAAGGCATGGTCAAACTGATTGGAATGTACAAAAGAAAGTTATGGGTAGATGTGATGAACCACTAAATCAAAATGGTTTTAAGCAAGCAGAAGAAACAAGAAAGAAATTAATTGACATTGATATTGATTTAATTATATGTTCTCCTTTAATGAGAGCAAAGCAAACAGCAGAAGTAATAAATACAAACAGAAATATTCCAATAATTTATGATGATAGAATTATTGAAAGAGATTTTGGAGAATTTGAAGGAATGGAAACAAAAGATTTTGATTTTCAAGGTTATTGGAATTATTATGAAAATATGCAATTTCAGAGTGCTGAAAATATACAAGTATTTTTTAAAGAGTTTATAATTTTTTAAATGATATTATAAAAAAATATCATAGTAAAAATATATTAATAGTTGCACATGGTGGTATAAGTATTCCTGTTACTTGTTATTTTAATGATAATATACCAAAAGGATCCCTTGTTGAAGCAGGTTTAGTGCTAGGTAATTGTCAAGTTGCATCATATTCAATAGATGAAAATAGAAAATTAAATAAATAGATTAAAATGGTTATTTTTTGATTAATGAAAAATTATTTATTGAAAGATGCGCACCAATATATATAAAATCAACAATAATTTTTTGTTATAGAATAATAGGGTGTAGAAAAGATAACAAAGTTGTCGTACTTCTTCCTTTAGGGCACCATTGACGTTTCTATTTGAACTTTTTCGAGTATTTATATAAAAATGAATAGCCCCTTAGGTAATTTTGATATACTTGTCAAAATACCTAGGGGGTTAAATGTTTTGTCATAAACAAAATATATGATAATATATTGTTGGAGGTACAAATTGATGAATAAAAACAAATTAATTAATTATGCCCATAGAGGTGCGTCAGCATATGCTCCGGAAAATACTATGCCTTCATTTGAATTGGCATTAGAATTAAAAGCAACAGGTATAGAATTAGATCTTCAAAAAACAAAAGATAATAAAATAGTAATATTTCATGATAAAAAAATAGATAAAAAGTCATCTAGTAGTGGGAGAATTTCAGATTATACATATGAACAATTACTACAATTTGATTTTGGAAGTTGGTTCAACAAAAAATATGCAGGCGAAAAAATTGTGTTATTTGAAAATTTTGCTAAGCAATTTTTGTCAAAAAAATTAATTTTTGCTATTGAATTAAAAGTTAGTGGAATTGAACATGATGTTTTGAATATAATTAAAAAATATTCTAATTTTGATAACATTTATATTACATCATTCGATTACCAAATATTATATAATGTGAGAAAGATTAATCACGATGTAAAATTAGGATGGTTAATAGAAGATAATATAAACACTGACAATATAACTAAAGCATTAAATATAAATTGCAGTCAAATTTGCCCAAATGCACAAAAAGTATCCAAAGAAGAAATTAAACTAGCTAATGCATTTGGATTAGCTGTTAGACTTTGGGGAGTTGTTAATGAGGATGTAATGAAAAAGTGCTATAAATTAGATATTGAAGGAATGACAGTTAATTAATTTTGTTACATTAAAAAAATATGATATACTAAGAAATAAGTGAGGAGTGTATTATATGAAATTGAGTTCACATGAAAATATGATGCTAGAAATGGCAACGATGACTTTCTTTCCCAAAGATGGAAGATGGTCTAGTAGTTGTTTTAACCATTCAAATGCTTTAGAGATAAAATATTTGCCTTGTCATTTAAGAGATAATCTTTGGCTCGCTTTAATGTTAAAAAAAGAAGAATTATTTGGTATAAATTTTATTAAAATTTATTATTTTGTATCAAATTCTAACTTATTTAAAAGAAAACGAAATGAGTATGAGCAAGAAATCGTGAAATTTCAAATATCTTGGATGATGAATGGCGGAGAAGGATGGATTACAAAAGAAGAATATGGTGGCAGTATGTTTTTCTTATCTCCACAATGTGATTTAGCTTTTAGAAAAGGCATTGTTGATACTTTATCAAGAATTGGAATGAATAGAGATGCTATTGAAGAAGGGATAGAAAAAAATGCTAAATGGAGGGATATCTTAATGGATAAAGCATTTAGTAATGAATATGAACCTGTACAAGCTAAATTTAAAGGCAATCATAAACCTTATGATGATACTTTTAAAGATGAAAAAAATGTTAACTCAATAAAATTGGAACCAGTTGATTTAGAGTTTAAAAATCAATGGCTAAAAATGAGAAAATATGAATACTATCAAAATAATAAAAATTCCATTCTTAAATATGGAAAGATTGAACCATGTATGTTATTAACAAATAAAGAAGTAATAGAACTAAAAACTTATTTAGAGCAAAAGGGCATACAAAGAAAAGAACAAATAGAGCAATATAAAATAGAAACAAATACACCACAAAGAATTATAAAAAGAAAATATTATAACTAAAAAATTAATAAAAAAGTTATGTTGCATATAAGCACTAAAATTCTATGTTGTAAGTTGTAATAGTACGAATCCATGGTAAGGATTTAATCAGTGTTCAATTCACTATTACGGCACCAAATAGATTGATACTCGGACTTTTATGTTCGAATTTTAAAATAAACAAATATATTGGAAAAACTTGCATAATTGCATTTAAATGATATTTTATTTTTGTAGTATTCCAATTTTTAAAGAAAAATATTATAATATATAACCAATAAAGGAGAGATGATAAATGATTAATTTAGAACATAAACTTACTGTAGATGATTTAATTGTAGAATACATGTTGTATAAAGTTAATAATGGTTATGAGCCACAATTTTTAACATCTGAATTTATAAGTTTTTTAGATTTTTTTGAAAGCAAAATGCCAGTTCAAGATTCATTATATGATGGTGAGAAATTGTTTCAAAGATTTTTTGAAAGAGAAGCTGAAAGTGATGATTGGTTAGAATGGACTACAAATGAAGAAAAATTTATTCCTCATATGGATATGATATATAGTAAAGAAGATAATGATTATATAATAAAAGCTAATTATAATTTAAATAGTCATGATAAGAGTTGTATAAATACTTATTATATGGATAATGGAATGAGTCAATTTGATTATTATAAAGGAACTGCAGCAAAAATTAGAAGAATTATAGGAGAATATTTAGTTAGTCAACCTAAAAGAAAAATAGATGAAAATATTAAAGTTGAAGATAATAATTTAATAATTGGTAAGTATGTTACCGCAGAAATAATTAAAAATATATGGGATAGTTATATAAATAAACTAATTAAAAATCATAAGTGGCCAGAACAATGCAAAGATATTAATAAATATTTATTTGAAATGGATTTAGCTTCTTTAATTAACCTTAAATCAATAAAAAAGGAATTATTAGATTTTTATGAAGTTATTTCAAAAAGAATTGCCATTTTATATCAACAAGATAAGAATTTAAAAATTAGTAATTGTATTAGTGGGCACTTGAGTAATGGCTATTTAGCTAAAGCAAATTATGATTTGTTAATAAATGGTTATCAAGAAATATTTGAAATTGCTTTTGGCAAAGATAAAAGTGCATTAAATATAGATTTAGAATTATTAACATTTAAAGAAAGTCATGAAAATGGTGGAGTATATGCATGGGATGAAGATGTTGACGTTAATGCTACAAATTCTAAAATTGGAAATGATAATATAAAAAAATTAGTAAGAACTATAGATAAAAATATATGAGAATGTTAAAAAATGCATTAAATAATAAAATATAATTGGTTTTAAATAATATATATGTTATAATTTTGAAAGAAAGAAGGTAAGTTAATGAAAATTTTAAAAAACATATTTTTAATAATATTAATATTAGTATTATTTATAAGTTCATGTAGTTTAATCGTATTAGTACCGATAAAATATGCTGTTAATCCAGATTCAATTAATAAAGTAATAACTAATATAGATATTGAAACTTTAGTTGAAGAAAATCCTGAATTTCATGAAACTATAAATAAAACACTTGAACCAGTTTTAAATGAAACTAAAAAATTAGGTGTTGATGAAAAAACTATTATGAAGATTGTTAATTCAAAAGAAATTAAAGGAATGATGGCAGGAGTAACTAGTAATTTAATAGATTATACTTTAACAGGTAAAGAACATGAGTTAATTTCAATTGACCAAATCAAAGATTTAGTTAATAATGCTATTGATGATATCAATAAAAGTGGTTATTATGAAATTAGTAATGAAGATAAAGAAAATATCTTAAATGTTGTAACTAAAGAATCTTCAACTATTGAAGAAGTGATACCAGATACTAATATAATTGAAGAAAATTTACCAAGTAGTACAGTTGATATGTTAGGCTCTATAAGATTTATTTTTGGTAATAAATTAATTATTTGTTTAGCCATTGGAGTAGTTATATCATTAATTGGTATAGTTATCTTAAAATGGAAAGAAGCTAAATGGCTAAAATGTAGTTCAATTACTATTATGGTATCTTCATTAATTGTTTTAATTGGTGTTATAGCAATTAGATTAGGTAGCAAGATGTTGTTAAAAGATAATACTTATATTCTTACAATTATTAAAAGTGCTAGTAAATATAATTTAGCTTTATCTCTTATTGTTTTTGTAATTATGCTTATTACAATTATTGTGTATAGTATATTACATAAGAAAAAGGTTAATGCAAAATAAAAGCTTTCAAAACGAAAGCTTTTTTACATTATTTAGTTAATTTCTTAATCATTAAAAAATCAAAAGAATTAGTATACATATTTGATACAATTAATTCATAGGGAAAAGTAATATCAATTTGATTATCGCCAATATGATTGGGATTAGCTATATAAAATTCATTATTTTGGTTGTTAACACTGGTTAGGGCAATATAATGTCCACCATTAGAAAAAGTTTTAGGATAATTATTATTGTGAGGTCCAACACAAATCATTGCCATGTAATCACTTTTTATCATTTCAGTAATTAATTCTTTTTTTAACATCGGTTTTTCATAACTTAATTTGATTAACTCATAAGTAATATTACATATTTTATTATTTATTAATTTTTGTAATAAATAAATATATCCTATATCTCTTGTTCCAAATCGATTATTTTCTAAATCGTTGAAAAAATCAATTTGGTTATTATTTTCATCAAGTAATAAATATTTAGCAATATCTATTGGACTTAAATTATAACCTAAACTTGATAAAATAGTAGCCATTGTTGTTGGACCACAACCATGTTTATCAATTTGAAAATTATTAATTCCATTTATTTTTCCATATAAATATTGTTTATATCTTATTGTATATTTTCTTCCTTCATCATTAGATTTGATAATATCATATTTTTCCATTATTATTCCTTCTTTCTTTTTAATTCTAAAGAAAGAATATCTTTACTTGCTACTAAAACATTTTGCCAATATTCATTTTGATAAAAATTACTAATAATAACTTGACCTTTAGTTTTAGACGCATGAATAAAATAGTAGTCTTCTAAATATAAACCACAATGACCGGGATATCTATTATTAATTGTTGGTATATTATCATTCATTGATTGTCTATGAAAGAAAAGAATATCTCCTTTCTTTAGAATACTTAAATCTTTGTTTAAATCATTTTCTTCAAATAGTAATAATTTACCATATTTACTTGTCATTACTTTAGTAGTAGTAGACATACCAAAGCCACCATCCATAATATTAATATGACAAATATTATTATATAAATACCATACTAATCCAGTACAATCAAAAGTTAAAGGACCATAGGTATTATGAACATAAGGTTTATGGTATTGTAATAATGCTAAAGAAAATAATTTGTTTCTTATTTCAATTTCATCTATATTTGTTTTAATCACTCCTAAAAAATATTATTAGTAATTTAAACAATCAAATTTTAAATGATGAAAAAATAAAATTAAACATTTTTTCATGATATCACCCTTTTGATAATTAGTATTATAATGATATAAAAAATTATTGTCAATTATGAAATTATATTTCTTCAACTTTCATAATAACTAAAGATACTACTGGATTAGCATAAAAAGATTCTGAATTTAAGTCTCTAATATCAGGTCCAGTTAAATATAATGTTTTTTTACTAAGATTAACTAATTCAAAATTTTCATTTGGGGTATTTATCCAAATAAATCCTTTACCATTTAGGATAACTTGATTAGCATTATTATCCCAAGCTGAACATCCAGAAATTATATCTGTATCTTTTACATTTTTAAAACCAACAGCGATGACATTATTTTGAGAATTATTATTATCATTATTAATATTTGCTGATACAATAAAATCAATATAATATACTCCTCTTTGAGTAAAAGTAATTGTATTATCTTCATTTAAATTATATTCATACTTTATATCATGTACTTTTAAATCAATTGGTAATCGATTATTAACTTCAACTACTTTTCCAGGAGTAAGAGTATCATTAAACGTTACAAAGTGAGCTGAGGAAATTATACTTGGACCAGCAGGGCCTCTTAATCCTTGTAAACCTCTTTCCCCTTGAGGGCCGGGTACTCCTTGAATGCCTTGTTCTCCCATTGGACCTTGTAGTCCTTGAACACCTTGCATGCCCATAGGTCCTATATCTCCTTGTAGTCCTCTTTCACCCTGTGGTCCAGTAGGGCCAATATCACCTTTTTCGCCCTTAGGTCCTTTAATATTGCCAACGTTTTTCCAACTTACACCATTATTAGACCATACATATAAATCACTATTTACTAAATATCCATCTCCAAATGAACCAGTAGGATGTTCTTTTAATAATTCAGATAAGTTATTATAAGAACCTAAAATTCTAACACTTGTACCAGGAGTACCAGCAGGTCCAGTCGGCCCTGTATCTCCTGTATCACCTTTATCACCCTTTAGTCCCATTGGCCCTGTTATTCCTGGAATTCCTTGAATACCTTGGATGCCTTGTTCCCCTTGAGGTCCTCTTTCTCCTTGAGGTCCTATTTTTCCTTCAATACCTTGTATTCCTTGTGGACCCGTTGGTCCAATATCTCCTTTGTCACCTTTAGGTCCGGTTGGTCCAAGTAACATTCTTTTAATATTTAAATAAGGATTAATATAGCAATAGGTTATATTATTGTAATCTTTTTTAGCTTTTTTTACTTTTTCTAATGCTTTTTGATAATTATAGTTCATATTCTTTTTCCTCTCTAATATAACTTATGTTTATTGTCATTTTTTGGGATTTTTAATTATCTATTGTCAAATTGTGTAAAATATGCTATAATAGTATTGCATTTAGGGGTTAAATCAACATACGAAAGAAGTATTTGGGGGAAAAATGAATAATAAGGTGTTAAATAATTATATTGAATTGTTTTGGATTTTTTTGTATGGTAGTTTTGCTGGCTTTTTATATGAAAATATCCTTACGATATTAAAAGGACAATGGTCTTTAAGGCAAGGACTTGTTTATGGACCTTTAATTCCTGTATATGGTGTTGGAATGATAGTTTTTTATCTTGTGGCTAGAAAGTTAAATATTACTAAACAAACCAATAAAAAATACTTATTTGCAGTATTCTTATCAGCATCCTTTTTAGGTGGTTTAGTAGAGTATATCTTTTCCTTTTTACAAGAAAAGATATGGGGAACAATATCTTGGAACTATGCTGATTTAATGTTTAATATAAATGGTCGTACTAGTTTGTTTATTGCCTTTATTTGGGGATTTGCATTTATTATTTTTAGTTTATATTTATTACCAATGTTACGTAAACATAAAGAATTACTTAGTAAAAAAACAATGATGATCCTTACTTGTATTTTAAGTGTTATGTTATTTTTTGATTGCTCTATATCTTTTGCTGCTACTTATCGTCAAAAAGAAAGAAAAGAAAATTTAGAACCAAGTAATAAAATAGAAGTCTATTTAGATGAACATTATCCTGATGAATATTTAAATAGAATTTATAATAATGCTGTTGAAGTTACTAATTTAAAAAAATAAAACTTTTGGTCTAAATAAATTTCCATTTAATAAAATTAAATGGAGGTTTAGATGAATATTGTTGATAAACAATTTTATAATTTAGTTAATATTCTTAATAATAAAACTATTGATGAAATAAAAGAAGAAATATTAGAAAAATTTAAAAAATTACCAGAAAATATTAAAAATGGTTTAGAAAGTTATTTTTATAAATTTCCTTATTGGGGGATTTTATCTTTAAAAGATAATAATTATGAAGAAATAGAAAATAGAGCTAATGTGTTAAAAAATCATTTAAGTGATTTAATATGGTTATATGAACATTTAGAAGACTATCGTTCACGTTATTTATTATTAGCTATTTTAAATAATTGGTATTATTATAATTTTGAATTATTAGAAAATGCTCGTGAAAAAATATATCCTGATTATTTTGATTTAGATTTAATACCTGTTAAAAAAGATAGTGTATTAGTTGATTTAGGAGCTTACTTTGGTGAATCAACTTTAAGTTTTATTGACTCTTATGGTAAAGATAATTATCAAAAAATATATTGCTATGAAATAACACCTAATATTTATAAATATTTAGAAAAAAATGTAGCAAGTTATAATAACATTGAATGTCGGTTAAAAGGGGTAAGTAATGAACCTGGAATAATGTATGTTTGTGAGAATTTAAATGGTTCATCTGCTAATAGAGTAAGTGATAAAGGTAATATTGAAGTAGAAATGGTTACAATAGATGAAGATATTAGTGATAAAATAACCCATATTAAAATGGATATTGAAGGTTATGAGCAAAAAGCTTTACAAGGATGTTACAATCATATAATGAATGACTATCCAATACTTTTAATATCTGTTTATCATAATTATGAAGATATATGGAAAATACCAAAAATGATTATGGAAATGCGTAAAGATTATCATTTTTATTTAAGATATCATGGTAATAATTTATTTCCAACAGAAGTTACTTTAATTGCTATTCCTAATAATTAAAAAATACACTTTTTGGTGTATTTTTATATTTTTCCTTCTTTAATTAGTTTATTCCATCTTTCATGAATATAAGAATTTCCTCCTAAAGATTTATAACGGTCATATAATTCATAAGCATTTTGTTTTTGCATTTGGGTTTTAAAATTATCTTGTTCTATATCATTAATAAAATTAACTAAAATAACTTTAATTAATTCAAGTTCAATATTATTTCGACTTTTAATAGATATTTGTTGTAATTCATCTATTTTAGTATTAATGGGTTTTAATATTTTATTCATTACCGTTTTAGAATAAGTAATAATACTAGTTATTGCCCCAATAAAAACACCAACAAATGTTAATATAGCTAATATTTGACCTAAAGTAATATTCTCCATAAGTCACATCCTTTATATTTATAATTTATGTCTTAGATAAATAACTAAATATTATAAATGCATAGAATTTATTTAATTTTTTGGATTATAATACTGACAAGAGGATTTTTTAAAGAGGAATCAGTACCTAAATTATCAATACTAGGACTAGCAATAGTAATAGATGATTTACTAGTATTTACGAGTTCAAACCAATCAGGTATGGCAACATTAATAATACCCATACCCATTAATACAGATGGATTAATATTAGTACCATTAATAGTACAACCAGCATAAATATTTTTAGCACCAATATTTCTAAAAGCAATAGAAATAGGATTATTATTTTGCGTACTTTTAGCCATCACAATAAATATTACTGAATATATACCAGGATGTAAAATAGTTATAGTATTATTTTCCGTATTAATATAAAAACTATTATCTAAATCAAAAGATTTACTTTCTAAAGGAATAGGGTAGTCAGGTTGAACTTCAACACCACTTGGAAATTTATTATGAGTAGTTGTAAATAAACCAGTAGTAATACTTGATAAACCATTGGCGCCCGTTGGTCCAGTTGCACCTTTTTCTCCTTTATCACCCTTAGGTCCTTGTAATCCTCTAGGTCCTTCTATTCCTTGTTCGCCTTGAGGACCTCTATCTCCTTGCGGTCCTTTGATTGTTCCAACATTTTTCCAATCAGCATCATTATCACTCCAAACATATAAATCATCACTAACTAAATAAGAATCGCCACTTTTACCAGTTTGCTTATCTTGTTTTAATTCCGCCAGTGATGGATATGAGCCTAAAATAGTAACACTTGTCCCATCATTTCCTTTGTCACCCTTATCCCCTTTTTCTCCTCTTGGAATTACAAAATCTAAGATATGATTATTTCCAACTTTGTTATCGAATATTTTAGCTTCATTATTATAATCAGTTGACTCCACATTTCCAATAGTAATAGTTTCTGATAAACCTTTAGGAATTTTAAAATTTAAAGTATATTCTTTGGAATTATTCATAATTATTCTCCAATCTATTGATAATATATGTAGTTAAATTAATATTAAATAATTAAAAAGATTAAAAGGTATATTTAAATTAAAATAAGAAACAATAAAAATAAGAATATTGATTGTCATAGTTTTCTATTTGCGTTATAATGTATTATAGGAGTGAGTAAGATGAAAGCAAGATATATAATACTTACAATAATATTAATGCTAGTACCTAGTATTGTTTTAGGAGCTAATATTAATTATACTAAAGGATTAGTGTGTGAAAATGAAGAACAATTTAAAAGCGGAGCCATTTCTGAAACAAATTGTACTATGGGATTTACAGTAATTGATGGTCCTCTATATCAAAATCATTTTACAGCAATTTTGGAATTAACGAATATTGATCTTTCAAAAATGCAAGTAGTAGGAAATTGGAATTTACTTAATTTAAATTCAATACAAGTGAGAGATGGAGTAGTAAGATTTATTTTTGAATTTGAAACACCTGAAACATCTTTAACTGATGGCTATCAAACTATGTATAAATTTAAATTAACAAAAATTATGACAGCTCAACAATGTAATAGAGAATATTCAGTTAATTGGCTTGAAAAAATAGATAGATCTTGTACTATTTTTGATGCAAAAGATAACCAAAAAATATATTATGATAGTAATGGATTAAAAACTACTTGGAAAGAATATAAAAAACAATGTGATAAAGGAACTTGTAGCTATGTTTGTAATCCTGATTCACCTAGTGAATGTTTATATTTTGATGCAAGTAGTAATGTAGTAAATAGTGAATATGAGAAAAAAGCATCTTGTAAAGAATATAAATGTGAGAACGTAAACGGTCAATATTTTGACAATAATGGTAATCCAGTAACTTGGACCAAATATCAAACTTTATGTAATCCACCAAAATGTGATAGTGTATGTAATCCCAATAAAGATTCCGAGTGTTTATACTTTAATAAAGATAAACAATCAGTTACAGAACATGATATGAAAGTGTCATGTAACATGTATAAATGTCAAACAGTTAAAGGAAAATATTATGATAATTCCGGTAATGAAGTAACATGGGAACAATATGATAAAGAATGTAATGAACATACTTGTAAAAGAGTATGTAATCCAAATAATGCAAATAGTTGTTTATATTATGATAAAAGCGGAACAAATGTAAATTGGCAAACTTATGAAAAAGATTGTGGCTCTTATACATGTAAAAAAGTTTGTGAACCAAATAATAATAAAAATTGTTTATATTATAATAAAGAAGGTAAAGTTGTAGCTAGTGAAGCTGAAATGCAAAAGAGTTGTACAGTAGTAGAAGAAGTTCATAAATGTGAGATCAAAGATAGTAAATTTTATAATAATTCCGGATTAGTTGTATCTTGGAAAGATTATGCAAAAGATTGTGAAACGGGAGTTTGTCGTAAAATATGTAATCCGCTTAGTAACTTAGAATGTTTATATCTTGATAGTAAAGGATTAGAAAGTACGGAACTTAAATATACTCAAGAATGTTTACCACATGTATGTGAACAAGTTGGTGAGTTATATTATGATAAGAATGGTGATGTCGTAGCTAGTGAAGAAGAAATGAAAGCAAGTTGCGAAGAAAGAAACTATTGTGAATATAAAAATGGGTATTATTTTAATAAAAATGGTGAAGTAACTGATAAAGAAGGGTATGAAATAGAATGTCTTCCTCATCAATGTGAAATAATTAAAGATACATTTTTTGATAAAGATGGTAATATTGTAACTGAAGATGAATATAATAAGTCTTGTAATCCACCAATTGAAAATCCCCAAACTGGAATGCTTATATCTTTAGTTGGATTAGTAATTGTTATGGGTGGAGGAATATATTTATTTCAAATAGCTAAAAAGCATAATAAATTTATGTAATTAATATATAAGTGTGATATAATTAGATTGTGGTAGTATGAAAAATAAAATGTTTATCAAGTATATATTAATTGCTATATTGAGTTTTTTAATAGATATAGTATTATTTAAAATATTTAATACTATATTTTTTAATTTTAATAATAATATAATATATGCAACTATAATAGCTAGAATAATATCATCATTATTTAATTATAAAATGAATAAAGGTAAAGTATTTAAAAGTAATAATAAAAATACTTTAATAAAATATTATATATTAGTTGTTGTAGCTATGTTAGTATCTGCATTTACTGTTAAAGGATTACATAATATATTTAGTAATATTGATGCAGTAATTATTAAATTACCAGTTGAAGCAATAATATTTGTAGGAAATTATTTTATTCAAAAATTTATTATATTTAAAAATAAATAAAAATATTTTATAAACATATAATTAAATGATTTATAAAAGTAATAGAAAGGCAAATTATGAGTAAAAAACAAGAGAATTTTTTATGGGAGCATTATTATACTAAAGAAGAATTAGATATTAAAATACCAAATAAATCAATTTATGATTATATGATGGCCCATACTAAAGAATTTGATCATTTAACAGTAATTAATTATTTTGGTAAAAAGATGAGTTATCAAGTTTTTTGGAATTATATTGATAGATGTGCTAAAAGTTTAAAATATTTAGGAGTAAGAGAAAAAGATGTTGTAACAATATGTATGCCTAATACTCCTGAAGCAGTTATATCTTTTTTTGCTATTAATAAAATTGGAGCAATTATTAATATGATTCATCCATTATCAGCTGAAGAAGAAATTAAAGATTATTTAATTAAAACGAAAAGTAAAGTGCTTATTTTATTAAATCAATGCTATAGTAAAGTTAAAAATATTATTAAAGATACTAAGGTAACAAAAGTTATTATAGCTAGTCCATCTGATTTTATGCCGATGATGTTAAATACAGCTTATAATATTACAAGAGGAAGAAAACAAGAAAAACCTCAAAAAGATAATTTATATATTTTTTGGAAAGATTTTATGAAACTTGGTAATTATTATAATGGTAATATTAAAGCTAAAGTAAATAAAGATGATGTTGCTGTTATTCTTCATAGTGGCGGAACAACTGGGACACCAAAGAGTATTGTTTTATCTAACAGATGTATTACTGGTGCTAATGAGCAAGCTAAAGTATTCTTTCCGGAAGCTGAAGTTTGTGATTCACTTCTTTTAGTAATTCCATTATTTCATTGTTTAGGTTTAGTTGTTGGGATGTTTATTCCTGTATGTCGTGGTGCTGAATGTATTTTAGTGCCAGAATTTAATGCTAAAAGATTTGATAAATTATTATTTAAATATAAACCAAATTTCTTACTTGGTGTTCCAACTTTATTTGAAGCCTTACTTACTAATGAACATTTAAAAGATGCTGATTTATCATATTTAAAATGTTTAGTTTGTGGTGGAGATTCTTTATCATCAAAACGTAATGAAGTTATAAATAATTTCTTAAAAGAGCATAATTCTAATGGTAAAATAATTCAAGGATATGGGATGACAGAAACAACTGGTCCTGTAACATTTGGAACTCATGGTAGTAATAAACTTGGAAGTGTTGGTATTCCTCTTCCAGGTAATATTGTTAGAATAATTAATCCGGATACTAATAGGGAAGCTAAACCAAATGAAGTTGGTGAAATTTGTATTAATAGTTTTGTAGTTATGGATGGTTATTTAAATGATATTAAATCTACTAAAAAAGTATTAGAGCAATATATTGATGGTAGAAAATATATTCATACTGGTGATTTAGGTTATATGGATGAAGATGGGGTTATATATTATGTTCAAAGAATTAAAAGAATAATTGTATCATCTGGTTATAATGTTTATCCAGAATATATTGAAAAAGTATTAAAAGATTGTAAATATATTAAAGATGCTTGTGTTGTTGGTTATCCACATCCTTATAAAAAAGAAATAGCTAAAGCTTTTATAATATTAAATGAAGATTATGCTAGTAAAAATTTAGCTCATTATATGATACCTAAAGAATATATTTATAAAAAAGAATTTCCTAAAACCAAAATGGCGAAAACTGATTATCGAGCATTACAAGAAGAGTTATTAAATAAAAATAAAGAAAATGATAATTAAATTTAAAAAAATTTTCATTTTCAGCTTTAAGGAGTGAAAAATAAAAAGCACTCCTTTTTAAGTGAAAATATAGAGAAAAAGATAAAACAAAAAATTT
>CANQBF010000023.1 GCA_947588895.1 uncultured Bacilli bacterium
CAATTTAAACAATCCAACGATTCAATACGAAGATTTAATTGCTTTGGTTTATTTAAAATATAGAGTTTTAGGAAATGTTAAATATAATCAATTTCGTCATATTGTTATAGATGAAGCCCAAGATTATAATGAATTTGTTTTTTATACTCTTAGAAAAATTTGTAAGAATGCAACTTTTAGTATTTTTGGTGATTTGGCACAATCTATTTTTCCTTATAGAGGCATTGAAAGTTGGGAGATTTTAAAACAAAATGATCCAAAATTTGAAATTGTCTATTTAACAAAAAGTTATCGTACCACCATTGAAATTATGTTAGAAGCAAATAAAATTACAAAACATTTACTTTTAAATGAAGCACAACCTGTGATTCGTCATGGTGAGTCCGTAAAATATGTACAAGTAAAAGATGCTACTGCTATATTAAATCAAATAAATGAATTTATTGACAAAAAATATAATTCGATTGCTATTATAAGCAAAGATGAAAAGGCTTCGAATGCTATGTTTTTCAATTTAAAAAATCATATTGACCTTTCAAATATCACAAGCCAATCCCAAGATTATGTTGGTGGAATTTGTTGTATAACAAGTAGTTTGTGTAAAGGATTAGAATTTGATGCAGTTATTATTAATGATTTAAATGTTTATGATATTAATAGTATTTTAGATATGAAATTATTATATGTATCAATGACAAGAGCATTACATGAATTAATTATTCTTTATAGTAAAGATGATAATTTAGTAAAAGAATTAAAAAATTAAAGCTTATTTTACAAAAAAGTGTCAAATAAAATTGACTTATACTTGAAAAAAATTTATTATATTAAGTAGTAGTTGATGAAAGGACATAATTATGAATAAAGAAGCAATAGAAGAATATCAAAGAAAACTTCAATTATTAACTGAAGATGAGAAAATAGCAAGAGATTTATATTTAAGAAAATTAGCTAGAGGTGAAGTAGAAGGACCAGTTATGGGTATTCCTTCATTAGATAAAGTTTGGTTAAAATATTATAGTGAAGAACAAATCAAAAGTTTGGTTCCTAATATGAATATAATCGAATATGTTGAATATCAAAATAGAGATAATTTAGATAATATAGCTATTGATGATTATGAAGGCACATATACTTATAGAGATTTATTTAATATCAAAGATAAAGTAGCTAATTCATTATATAAAATGGGAGTAAAAAAAGATAAAACTGTAGTTATGATGTTTCCAAATATTTGTTATGAAGATTTTGTCTTTTATGGTGTTGCTAAAACAGGGGGAGCAATTCTTCCTTTAGTTCCTGAGTATACAAAAGAACAAGTAAAAGATGCAATTAATGATGTGGAAGCAGAGTATTTCTTTATTTTTGATGCACTTCTTACAAAAGAAATGGAAGAAGAAATATATATAAATACCAATATTAAACATATTATTGATATAAGTTATACACCTTTAGTTAATAGAGATGAAAGAACTTTAAGTTGGCAAGAGTTTTTGAAAATTGGTGCCTCTTTTGAAATGCCAAATGTCAGAAGAAATCCGGAAGATTTATTATTTATTGCTAAAACAGGTGGCACAACAGGTAAACCAAAAAGTGTTAAATTAAATGATAAATCATTTATTACTTTAGTTCATCAATATATTCATTCTGATTTACCATATGATAAAGGGGATAGATGGTTAAGATTATGGCCAATATTCTCAGCAACTGCAGCAGTTTCTAGTTTCTTTTTAGCTCATGCTGCTGGTATGCAAGAAGTAATTAGATTATTTCCTAAATTTGAAGATTTTGCTCAATTAGTTTTAGATACAAAATCTAATCATTTAATTTTAGTACCGATGTTACTTGATGCTTTAGAAAAAAGTCATACTTTTGATAATCAAGATTTATCATTTATTAAAACAGCTGGATGTGGTGGTATGCCAATTACTAAAGAATTTGAAGTTAGAGTAAATAAATTTTTTGAAAAATATAATTTAGATATTATTTTAGGTTATGGTTGGGGTCAAACAGAAAATGGTTCTAGTGCTGCTGGGAGAATGAATAAAGAAACAGATAAAATTGGATTAATTGGTATTCCATGGAGTAAAACTGTTGTGTCAGCTTTTGAACCGGAAACAAGTGATGAACTTGGTTATGATGAAGAAGGAGAATTATGTATTTTATCAAATTCAATAATGATGGGATATTATAATGATTCTAAATTAACGGATAAAGTTTTAAAAAGACATGAAGATGGTAATGTTTGGCTTCATACTGGTGACTTAGGTCAAATTACTCATGATGGATTTGTTAAAGTAAAAGATAGAATGACAAGAAGTATTTTAACTTTTCCAACATCTAAAGTATATCCAACTGCCCTAGAAGATTTAATTGCTAGTATAGATGGTGTTTCTGATGTTTCCGTAGTTTCTGCTCCGGATGAAGAAAATATTGGCTATGAAATTATTATTTGTTATTTAGTAGCTAATCCTAATGTTTCTGAAACTGAATTAGTAAATAGAGTAGATAGTTTCTTATCATCTAAATTCCCACCAAATGGAAGACCTATGTATTATTTTACTAAACAAGAATTACCACTTACTAATGTGGGAAAACCAAATGTTAAATTATTAGAACAAGAATATCTTGAAAAATATTGTCAAAATAAAACATTAAAAAGAAAAAAATAAGCCATTTAAAGTGGCTTTTTTAATTTTTATATTATATAATTATCATAGGTGGTAAAGAATGAGTGTTCAAACTTTAAAATTTATATCTTTAACAGTTAGTATAGTATGTTTTTTGTTTATTGGTATTTTATCAATGTTATATTTTTCGAAACAAAGAGTACATACGAAAGAAAATAGTGTTTATAATGCTTTAATACTTAGTAATGTTTTTTGTTTATTATCTGAAATATTATTTTACTTATCAGGTTATGAAGGTAATAATTTAGCAATAATTAGTTTTACTGAAAAATTATATTTAACATTTAATTGTTTATGGATGTATTTACATACTATTTATATGCTTGTAATATCTGAAAATGAACAAATGAAAAAAGATAAAAAAATTAATTTAAGTTTAAGTGCTAAAAAGAATATTGTTTTATCAGTAGCGTTATTTATTATTGTCTTTGTCTTTGTATTACCAATTAGTCATAGTTTTGAAGAAGGCGTATTAATTTCATCAAGTGGGGCATCAATGATATTTATGTTTATGATATGTATAATATTAATTATTATGAATATTTATGTTATTGCCAGAAGAAGAAAATATATTGAAAAATCCAAATTTAAACCACTTATAACTTTTGTTGTTTTAATTTTAATTGAAATGGTTTTAAGTATGGCTGGATTTAGACTATTATTATTTACTTTACCAATGACTTTAGTAACATTTATTATGTATCATACTATTGAAAATCCTGATATTAAAATGCTTGAACAATTAAATATAGCAAAAGAAGTGGCCGAAAAAGCTAATCATGCTAAAACTGATTTTTTATCTAATATGTCACATGAAATTAGAACACCACTTAATGCGATTGATGGATTTAGTCAATTAATTTTAGAAGAAAATGATATTGATACAATTAAAGATGAAGCTAGAGATATTATGATGGCATCCCAAAACTTATTAGAGCTAGTTAATGGAATATTAGATATTTCAAAAATAGAAGCTAATAAATTAGAAATAATAAATACTTCATATGAGCCAAGAAAAATATTTGATGAACTTATTAAATTAACTAAAGCAAGAATTGGGGATAAACCACTTGAATTTAGAGTTAATATTTCTGAAGATTTACCTGAATATTTAATGGGTGATTATGTAAGAGTAAAACAAATTATTTTAAATTTGCTTACTAATGCAGTTAAATATACAAAAAAAGGTTTTGTTGAATTTAATGTTTCTGTTGTTAAAAAAGATAGTGTTTGTCGATTAATTGTAAGTGTTAAAGATAGTGGTATTGGTATTAAAAAAGAAAATATAGATAAATTATTTACTAAATTTGAAAGATTAGATACTGATAAAAATATGACTATTGAGGGAACTGGTTTAGGTCTTGCTATTACTAAAAAATTAATTGAACTTATGCATGGTAATATTGTAGTTGATTCTACTTATGGTGTTGGTTCAACATTTACAGTAGCGCTAGACCAAAACATTGATGTTCATGTTAAAGTAGTTGAAGCTAAAGTAAAAGAAGAAAAAAAATTAAATATTAAAGATAAAAAAGTTTTAATTGTTGATGATAATTTAATTAATTTAAAAGTTGCTGCGCGATTATTATCCACATATAAAGTTGAAACTGAAGAAGTATCTAGTGGATTTGATTGTATTAAAAAAATTGAAGATGGAAATAAATATGATTTAATATTAATGGATGATATGATGCCAAAGATGAGTGGGGTAGAAACATTTAAAAAATTACAAGCAATGAAAGATTTTAAAATACCAGTTATTGCCCTTACTGCTAATGCGATTGCTGGAATGAAAGAAAATTATTTAAAAGAAGGATTTAATGATTATATATCAAAACCAATTGATAAAAAAGAATTAGAAAGAATATTAAAAACTTATTTAAATTAACCAATTTAAATAAGTTTCTTTTTAATTATGATATTTATTCGCAGCAGTGATAAAACTTAAGAATAATGGATGTGGTTTAGTAGGCCTACTCTTAAATTCTGGATGGAATTGACAAGCAATAAAATGGGGATGGTTAGGTAGTTCAATTATTTCAACTAAGTTAGCTTTAGTATTAATACCAGAAATAACTAAACCATTTTTTTCTAATATTTCTTTATAGTTATTGTTAAATTCATAACGATGACGATGTCTTTCTAAAATAATATCTGTATTATAATCTTTATAAGCTAAAGTATTTTTAATTAAACTACATTCATAGTTACCAAGTCTTAGAGTACCACCCATATTGACAATTGCTTTTTGGTCGGACATTAAATCGATAACTGGATTTTTACAGGTTGGATTAAATTCCGTAGAATTAGCATCTTCAATATGACAGACATTTCTAGCAAATTCAATAACGGCAAGTTGCATACCAAGACAAATTCCTAAGAAAGGTATTTTATTTTCTCTAGCATAAGTAATGGCTTTTATTTTACCTTCAATACCTCTTATACCAAAACCACCAGGAACTAATATGCCTTTAGAATTTTTAAATATTTCTTTTAAATTAATATTATCTTTTTCTAAACTTTCAGAATCTACCCAATTAATATTTATTTTTTTATTAATTTTGTAACCAGCATGTTTTAAACTTTCAGATACAGAAATATAAGCATCATGTAGTTCAATATATTTACCAACTAAAGCTATTTCAATTTCATCTTTTAAATTATCCACAGTATTAACTAAATCTTCCCAATATTTTAAATTACATTTTTTAATTGGTAATTCAAATTGTTTTAAAATTATTTCATCTATTTTTTGTGCATGATAATTAAGAGGAATTTGATAAATATTATTGACATCAACAGAATCAATAATATTAGATACTGGATTAGAGCAGAATAAAGATAATTTATTTTTAATATTTTGATTTGTGGCAAATGGTGCTCGACATACTAAAGCATCCGGTGATATGCCCATATTTCTTAAATCTTTAACACTGTTTTGTGTCGGTTTAGTTTTTAGTTCTCCTGAACCAAATATAAATGGTATTAAAGTACAATGAATAAAGAAAGTATTACTTTTACCAAGTTCATATTGTACTTGTCTTAAAGCTTCAATAAATGAATTTGATTCAATATCTCCAACTGTACCACCAATTTCAGTTATAACAATATCAGCATTACTTGAAATAGAAGCTTCATAAATTTTATTTTTGATTTCATTAGTGATGTGAGGAACCATTTGGACAGTTGCGCCAAGATAGTCACCACGTCTTTCTTTTTCAATAACTGATTTATAAATTTTACCACTTGTAATATTAGATGAATAATTCAACTCTTCATCAATAAATCTTTCATAGTGACCTAAATCTAAATCAGTTTCACAGCCATCATAAGTTACAAATACTTCACCATGTTGAATTGGATTCATAGTACCAGGGTCAACATTAAAATAAGGGTCAAATTTTTGCATAAAAACTTTATAACCCCTTGCCTTAAGTAAAAGAGCCACTGATGATGCCGTAATACCTTTACCTAGTCCCGAAACAACCCCACCTGTTACGAATACATATTTAGTCATATTTTTACCTCCCATAAATAAAAAAACTAATAATTCGTGAGAACTATTAGGCTCTCTTTAATTATAAAAAAAATAAATGGTAACTGCAATAATATAAAAAATATTTGACAATTATTAACATTAAAAAAAGATAAGAATAATTCCTATCTTTTATTATAAACATCAATTAATGTAATAAATAATTTGTGTAAATTATCTAAAACTAATTGACTTTGAGCTTCACATCTAAGAGTAATATTTGGTCCAGTATTACTTGCTCTAACATAAGCCCATCCATCTTGAAATACTACCTTTAAACCATCTATTTCAATATACTTATAATTTTTATCATCACAATATTTTTTAATTTTTTCAATTACTTCTAATTTTTTATCATCAGTTGATGGAAATTTTTCTTCAGGAGTATTTAAATATTTAGCAGTAGTTTCATCAAGTTCACTTAATGTTTTAGTAGTTTTACTTAATATTTCAATTAATCTTAAAGAAGAATACATGGCACTTTCCGTACTAAATAAACGATCATTTATTGATACATGTCCAACATATTGAATACCGAAAGGAATATTTTCTTTTAAAACTTTTTCTTGGGTATAACTAGTACCTGTTCGACATATAACTGGAGTACCACCTAAACGAATAACTTCATCTTTAAAGGTATCAGAACATTTTGCATCATATAAGAATTTTTTGTTTTTAACTTTATCAATTATATTTCTAAGGATAATAATAGCATAACTTTCTATAGAAACTAAATTACCTTTTTCATCAATAATACCAATTCGATCACCATCACCATCAAAACCAATTCCAATATCAGCTTTAAGCTCTAATACTTTTTCTTTTAACTCTTTTAAATTTTCTTCAACACTTGGGTCAGGATGATGACTTGGAAATGTTCCATCACTTTCTTCATTGATAATAGTTAAATCAATATTTAATTTTTCATAAACACTTCTAGCAATACAACTAGTAGTACCATTAGCTAAATCTAAAACAACTTTAATTCTTTTTTTACCAAATTTTAAATGACTAATAATATAATCGATATAAGCATCTTTGATATCTTTATATTCTAATTTGCCAACACCTTTAATAAAATTACCTTTATCAATATATTCTTTCAAATCTTTAACCATGCTACCTCTAGCATTAGCATATTTATCAAAAGAAAACTTAAAACCATTTTCATCTTTAGGATTATGACTTGCTGTAATCATAATACCATATAAATTATTCACATACCTAGCATAGTAGTGCATTGGGGTAGTAGTTAGACCATAATCAATAACATTTAGTCCAGTTTCTAGTAATCCTTTGATTAAACTTTTATTTAAAGATTCACTAGACACGCGATTATCATGAGCAATAACACAAGCTTTTTGATTTAAATATTCTTGTAAATAAGAGCCATAACCTAAACCAATTTTATAAGCTACTTCATCATTAATTTCACTTGGTACTTTACCTCTAATATCATATTCTCTAAATATTTTGTCTAACATCATAATCAATCCCTCATTTATTATATACTATCTATATTTTAGCAAAGATAACTATAATTGACAATCTTTTTTTAAAATTTTTGTTGACTTCTTTTAATTAATTGCATATAATTTTAAATGTAATTTTAAATTGAACAAGACACGTGAATTAAATAGCGTTAATAGAGAGTTAGTGGTTGGTGGAAACTAATAATTAAGTTTAATTTATATCACTTGGGGAAAGGTTATTTAAAAGATAACACGGGTAATGCCGTTATACATGTAAAGATGGCTAATAAGTTCATGAATTAAGGTGGTACCGCGATATACTCGCCCTTATATTGATGAACTTTTTTTATAGGAAGGAAAGTACAATATGAAAAAATTTGAAAGTCTAGATAATCGTAAAACATCAGTTGTAGAACAAGATATCTTAAATAGATGGATGAAAGATAAAATACTAGATAAATGTATTCAAAATCGGGAAAATGATCCATATTGGGTATTTTATGATGGACCAGCAACTGCCAATGGTATGCCAGGACTTCACCATATGGTTGCAAAGTTTTTAAAAGATAGTTTTTGTAAATATAAAACAATGCAAGGTTATAAGGTTTTAAGAAAAGTAGGTTGGGATACCCATGGTCTTCCCGTAGAAGTTCAAGTAGAGAAGAAACTTGGCTTTGAAAATAAAAATGATATTGAAAAATATGGTATTAAAGAATTTAATGAAGAATGTCGTAAAGCAGTATGGGAAAACGAAAAATCATTTTGTGATTTAACTAATAAAATGGGTCAATTTATTGATTTAGAGAATCGTTATATAACTTATGATAATAACTATATTGAAACTGAATGGTGGATATTAAAGAAATTCTTTGATGAAGGATTATTTTATGAAGGAAGTAAAATATTACCATATTGTCCAAGATGTGGTACAGGACTTGCATCTCATGAAGTAGCCCAAGGTTATAAAGAAGTTTCTGTTGATACAGTTATTGTCCCAATGAAAAAGAAAGATAGTGATGAATATTTCTTAGTTTGGACAACAACACCATGGACACTACTTTCTAATGTAGCTATTTGTGTTAATCCAAAAGAAGAATATATATTAGCTAAAAGTAAAGATTATAAATTTATTGTTGCTAAAAAACTGGCTAATAAAGTTTTAGGTGATGATTATGAAATACTTGAAACTTATAAAGGTAAAGATTTAGAATATACGGAATATGAGCAATTAATACCAGTCTTAAAAGTTAATAAAAAAGCTTTCTTTGTTACTTGTGATGAATACGTAACAATGGAAGATGGTACTGGTCTTGTTCATATTGCTCCAGCTTTTGGTGCCGATGATGCTAATGTTGGTAAAAACTATAATTTACCATATTTAAATCCTGTTGGAGAAGATGGCTGTTTTACCGAAGGCCCTTGGAAAGGAATGCTTGTTTTTGATGCCGATATTGAAGTTATCAAATACTTAAAAGAAAATGATAAATTATTTAAAAAGCAAAAAATAGTACACAATTATCCACATTGTTGGCGTTGTAAGAGTCCACTTTTATATTATTCTAAACCATCATTTTATTTAGAAGTAACTAAAATAAAAGATAAAATTGTAGAAAACAATAAAACAGTTAATTGGTATCCATCATTTGTTGGCGAAAAAAGATTTGGTAATTGGCTTGAAAATTTAAATGATTGGGCTATTTCAAGAAGTCGTTATTGGGGAACACCACTTCCTTTATGGCGTTGTACTTGTGGTCATGATATAATGGTGGGTTCAAGAAAAGAACTTGTTGAACTAGCGATTGAAGATATTGATGAAACGATTGATTTACATCGTCCTTATGTTGATGATGTTCATATTAAATGTCCAAAATGTGGTAAAACAATGACAAGATGTAAAGATGTTATCGATTGTTGGTTTGATTCAGGTGCTATGCCATTTGCTCAATATCATTATCCATTTGAAAACGAAGAATTATTTAATAATCAATTTCCAGCAGACTTTATTTGTGAAGGAATTGACCAAACACGTGGTTGGTTCTATTCACTTCTTGTTATATCAACTTTTGTTAAAGGAGTTTCTCCATATAAAAATGTTTTAGTAAATGAATTATTATTAGATAAAAATGGTCAAAAAATGCATAAATCAAGAGGTAATGCGATTGAACCATTTACTATTATGGAAGAATATGGTGCTGATACAGTAAGATGGTATTTACCTTATGTATCTCCAGTATGGACACCACTTAAATTTGATGAAGATGGTTTAAAAGAAGTATATTCTAAGTTCTTTAATCCTTTAAAAAATACTTATAATTTCTTTAGTATGTATGCCACTACTGATAATATTGATATTGATGAATGTCAAATAGACATTAAAGATAGAGAAGAAATTGATAAATGGTTATTATCAAGATATAATTCTTTACTTAAAGTAGTTACTGAGGGTTATGAAGAATATGATTTAAATAAAGTTGTTCGTAATATTACTAACTTTGTATCAGATGATTTATCTAATTGGTATATAAGAAGATGCAGAAATCGTTTTTGGGGTAGTGTTCTTGATGATTCAAAGAAAGCTGTATATATAACTACTTATGAAGTTTTAGTAGGAATATCTAAAATAATTGCTCCAGTTGTTCCATATATTAGTGAAGAAATATATACTAAATTAACTAATAATTATTCAGTTCATACGGAAGACTTTCCAAAAGTAGATGAATCATTAATTGATACTTCTTTAGAAGAAAAAATGGATTATGTACGTAATTTGATTTCACTTGGAAGAAATGTCAGAGAAGAAGCTAAAATCAAAGTAAGAACACCACTTAGTGAAGCAATTATTGATAGTAGCATTTATAATAAGATAAGTGATTTAGTTCATTTACTTGAAGAAGAATTAAATGTTAAAAAGATTGTTAGTGATAATGATTTAAATAAATATATGAATATTTCACTAAAACCTAATTATAAAGAAGTTGGTAAATTATTTGGTTCTAAAATAAAAGAATATGAAACATTCTTACAAAGTCAAGATTTAAATGAATTAAATAAAGAAGTAGTTAAATTTAATGATACTACGATTACTAAAGATATGTATGAATTAAGAATAACTAGTAAAGAAGGCTTTAATGTTGGCGTTTTAGATAATTTATTTATTGTTCTTAATACTAATTTAACAGATGATTTAATTAATGAAGGTCATGCTCGTGAATTTGTGTCTAAAGTTCAAAATTTAAGAAAAACTAATGGTTATGAAGTTAGTGATAGAATAAATATTTATTATGATGGTAATTTTGATAACGTTATTAATGAATATATAGATTATATTAAAAATGAAACTTTAGCAATTAATATTATAAAAGATAATTTAAATATAGATAGTATTAATATAAATGGTATTGAAGTTAAAATTAAATTAGAAAAAGTATCACAATAGTGGTACTTTTTCATTGAATTTATTTTAAAATAGTGATAAGATAGACACAATTAGTGATGGGAAAATAAATATGATTGATAATAATAATTTAATGGAAAATATTGATGAATATATAAGTGAATATATAAATAATAATTTTAAAGAAGAAAATAATATTAATGATTCTTTAAATAATTTAAATGAATTAATAAGTTTTTGTTATAAAAATGAAATTTATTTAGAAATGTTAGATTTGAATTCAATTATAAATAATAATGATAAATTAAAAATAACTTTAAAGAATATAATTAATAAATTAGATAAAAATTTATTAAAAAAGATTAATAATGATATTATAATTAATTTAATTATTAATTATGCTAATATAAATAATATTTCTAATTATTATGTAAATACTTTAAGAAATAATCCCATTAATCCATATGATGATATAGCTCAAAGAAAATTAATCGAAAGAGTTCAAAAGGGGGATAAAAAAGCTAAAGAATTAATAATATTAACAAATGAAAGATTAGTTCAAAGTATTGTTAATCGTCAACGAAATAAATTAAATTATGTCAGTTTAACTAATGATGATTTATTACAAGAAGGAAGAATTGCTATTATGCAAGCAGCTTTAAAATTCGATTTAAATCGAAAGAATAAATTTTCTACTTATGCTGTACCATATATAATTAAAAATATTTATTTAGCTATTTATAAATCTTCAAGAGGTATTAAATTACCCTTTAATGTTTATTATAAAGTTATGGAATATAACTATTTAAAAAATAAATGGTTTGCAGAATATGGTTATTATCCTAGTTATGCTGAATTAGCAAGTTTAATGGAAATATCTTTAGAAAAAGTTAAAGAAATTGCTATGATAAATTTAGATGTAATAAGTTTAGAAAAAGAAATAACTAATGATTCTGATGATGAAACTAATTTATTGTATTATTTAAGTGATCCTAAAGAAGATTTTATAGAAGATGTAATTTTTAAAACAGAAATTGATACTTTAAAATATAGATTAGATAAATCTAAAAATATTACTGAAAGAAATAAAGAAATTATTCGATTAAGATATGGTCTAAATGATGGTGTATATCGAACATTAACAGATATAGGTCATATGTATAATTTAGAAAGAGAAAGAATTAGAAGAATAATTGTTACTAATTTAAAATTAATTGGTTATGATAAATATTTAAATAGAATAGATAATAGAAGTTTAGTTAGGACAAAATAATAAAAAAGGGTGATTACATGAAAGATTTAAAAGTAGTATTTATGGGGACTCCAGAGTTTGCGATTCCCGTTTTGAATAAATTAATTGAACTTACTAATGTTGTTTTAGTAGTAACTAAGACTGATGCTTATGTAGGAAGAAAGAAAATATTAACGCCATCGCCAATAAAAGTTATAGCAACTAAAAATAATATTCCTGTTTTTACACCAAATAAATTAAAAGAAGAATATCAAACAATTTTAGATTATAAACCAGATCTAATTGTAACTTGTGCTTATGGAAAAATCTTAAATAAAGAAATATTAGATTATCCAAAATATGGTTGTCTTAATATTCATGCATCTATATTACCTAAATATAGAGGATCATCTCCCATGCAATATGCAATATTAAATGGAGATAAAAAAACTGGTGTTACTTTAATGTATATGGATGAAGGAATGGATACTGGAGATATTATTGATATATTAGAATGTGATATTAATGATGATGATAATTTAGAAAATATTCATGATAAATTAAGTCTTTTAGGAGCAAAAATATTAGAAAATAATTTAGATAATATTATAAATAATAAGATTAAAAGAATTAAACAAAATAATGATTTAGCTACTTATGCTCCTAAAATTGAAAGAGAAATGGAAGATTTATCTTTCAATGATAATGTTATTCATGTTTATAATAAAATAAGAGCTTTTAGTCCATATCCATTAACTAAGACAATTATTTTTAATGAAGAAGTAAAAATAGTTAAAGCACATTATGAATTATGTAAAAGTGAAATAAATAAATTATATATAAATAAAGATAGTTTGGGAATTGGTTGTATTGATGGTATAATATATATTGATATTATTAAACCAGTTGGTAAAAATAATATGAATATTAAAGATTATTTAAATGGTAAGAAAATTAAATAGTTAGAGTTTTGAGGTGTACCTATGAAGTTAAAGTTAATAATTGTTAATTTACTAACATTAATTAGAATTATTGGTGTATTTTTATTAATACCAGTATATCATTATTATGGAACATTTTATGTTGGTGTATTATCATTAATTTGTTATTTAACTGATAGTTTAGATGGTATACTTGCAAGAAAATTTAAAGCATCAACTTTCTTTGGAGCTTTATTTGATGGTACAGCTGATAAATTATTTACAATTATGAATTTTATTGTATTATATTTAATAACACCTTATGCAATTATACCAATTATAATTGAATTATTAATAGTTATTACTTTATTTTATAAATATAAAAATAATTTAAATTTAAAATCAAATATAATTGGTAAAAGTAAAGTTTGGGTTTTAGCTATTTGTGTTGTTTTAATATTTTTAATAAATAATAAATATAATATTTATCTTTTAATACCAGCAATAATAATGGAATTATTAACTCTTATAAGTTATATTTTAGAAATAATAATACCAAAGAATGTTAAACAATTTAAAATTGAAAGAAAAGAAATTGACTTTAAATTAGATGGAAAAAATAAATGGGATAATTTTAAAAAGATATGGTTAAATCCTCATTTTTATGAAGAACATAAAAATGATAGTAATTTAAGAAAGTTAACTAAATTAAGTTAAAAAAGTATAACTGGTGTAAAATCATCAGTTTTTTCTTGATTTTAATTA
>CANQBF010000024.1 GCA_947588895.1 uncultured Bacilli bacterium
GAACTATAGCCTTCCAAGCTATTAACGTGGGTTCGATTCCCATCACCTGCTCCATAATTTGAATACAATCAGTCTTTAAAAAGATTGATTTTTTTATTTTCAAAGAACCCACTGTTAATAGTTTGGAAGCTATTTTATTTATCTTTATTAGTCATATTTTCAATTATATCATTATTTTTATTTAATTATAAATTTTAAACTATATCGTAAGTTATTGTTATATTTATTTAAATAATATGTTAGAGTATAATATAAAATGAGGTGGTATTAATGGCAAAATTTACTTGGATTAAAAGCGAATTACCAACTAACTTAGAAATTAGACAAGTCTATGGTGTTGTTTTTTCAGATACTGGCAATATTCTTTTACAAATTGATGACAATAAATATAATTTAACAGGTGGTAAACCAGAATTATTTGACTCAAGCTTTGAAGAAACTTTAAAAAGAGAATATATTGAAGAATTAAACATTGAAATTAAAGATATTTATTACTTAGGATATTTATTAGTGGAAGAAGAAACACATGAAAAATATGCTCAAGTTAGAATGATTGCAAGAGTAAAAAAGATTGGTAATATTAGACCTGATAAAGATAATGGTAAAACATATAAGAGATTTATGGCCAATATTAAAAATGTTAAAAAATATTTGAATTATTCAGGTAATGCCGGTAATAAGTTAATTGATGATGCCATTATAATGGCCAAAGAAAAATATAATATTAATTTTAGTGATGAAGAATACTTTATTTAATATTATATTTCTTTTTAAATTCATTAATATATCTTTTTCTAATTACAGGTAATATTTGAGAAGCTATTTCTACTGATGCGTCTCTCATACTAATATTAGTTGTATCGATAAATGTCATTTCATCTACACTACTTTTAAATAAATCTTGTACTGCTAATAAATTATTATTATAATCATCTATATTATTTATATTTAAGAAACTTCTATTTTCTAATGCTAAACTAGAATTATAATCTCTTTTTAAAGATGTAAGTGAATCAGTATAAGTAACTACTAAATAATCTATTAATTCTTTAGAAAGATTAGTATATTTTTCTCTTGTTTCTAAATAAATATTTTCTTGCATATTACCATTAATAAAACATCTATGATTCCAAATTTGTCTATCATTTAAAGACCTATCAATTAAAATAATATCTTTATCATCTTTTACTACGTCACATAATTGTTTATAAACTTCTTCATTTATAGCTATATGTTTATCACAAATATTCATTTTATTAAATTCGGGTTTTAATTTTTCTTTATAATATTTAGAAGTAGTAAATTCTTCAACTAAAGAAACATTAAAACTACCCTTTTTAAAGAAATCATATAAATTATTAATTATTGATGTCTTACCAGTTCTTGGTGTACCTGCAAATTCTATAACAAATGGTTTAGAAATAGTAACTAATTCTTTTAATTTTAATAATTCTAATTTTTCTGCATGTAATTTTTTTAATTTAGCATAATAATCTTCATCATCTTTAAATATAGTATCTTTTAAAAATAAATCTTCTTTTCCTAAAAATAATTTATCTAAAACATTTTTTAATCTTACAAAAATAGGTAAATCTTCATACTCTCCATAAACAACACTTTCATAAATACTGGTATAATACCATTTTTGTTTTTCTTCTCCTCTTTTAAAAGCGCTAAAATCTCTATTACCACTCTTTTCAAATTTTAAATATAAATCTTCTAAATTAGCTATTTTATCAGCACATACAACTAACTTATTTCTAATAGGTAAATTTCTAATTTCTTTAATTGTATGAATTTTTCTTTCTTCCCAAGATAAAGATTTATCAGGTTCACTTGCACCCATAACTAAAGAAGCAATATCACTACCAAATTCTCTTTCTATATCTTCAATAGTATATTTTGTATCTTCTACAACATCATGCAAATATCCTGCTGCAATTAAATTATCATCATAACCATAAACTTCTAGGATATTTCCTACTAAAATAGGATGCATAATTTTTGGTTTATCTGGTTCATTTTTTCTTATTTGTCCCATATGGGCTTTAATAGCGAATAATTTTGCTTTTTCTTTAATGTTCATAAACTACCTCTTTCATGTTAAACCCATATTTATTCTTTTCTAATAATTATTATAACAACGATTATAAAAAAATAAAAGCTATATATTTTAATAAATGATATAATGATTATAAGTAGGTGATTACATGGATAATGCTTATGTTTTTGATATGGGTAGTGTTTTAAAAAGACCATTTGATATCTATAAATTTTATCAAGAAATATCTTGTAAAATAAATTTTGATGATTTTAAACAATATTGGGACAATAACTTAGAAAGTGTTGAAAAAGGTCAAATAACTTCTAAACAATTTTTAAACATGATAAAAGAATATTCAAAAGCATCTAAATCATTAGATGAAATAATAGAAATTTATAAAGATTGCACTAATACTATCTATGAAGATACTTTAAATATAATTTATCATTTAAAAAAGCAAAATAAAAAAGTATATTTATTATCTGACTTAAAAGATTTAGATTATGAATGTTTAAAAGAAAAAATAGATATTAATATATTTGATAAATTATTTTTATCATATAAACTTGGATACACTAAAAGAGATAAAGAAATATTTGAAATATTAATTAATGATTTAAATATCAATTCCGATAAAATATATTTCTTTGATGATAAAGAAAGTAATATAAATTTAGCTAAAGATATGGGAATTAATGCTTATTTAGTAACTGGTAAAAATATAAAAGATAAATTTCAAGTTTTATTTAAATAAAGAATGAATGACTGCTAAAAATATAATTGTTAAAATTAAAAGATGAATCTTCAGTTTATCTTGTTATTAAATCTACACCATCCGATGAAGGTTGTACGATTAATCAAGCTTCATTATCTGTAAAATTATTCGATTAATATAATAAAATCATGTTTTAATGCATGGTTTTATTATATTGACATTTATATCTTTTTATTATGCATATAATTTGCTTTTTAAATGCATTTTAATTATAATTAAAATAGAAGGAATGTAATAATATGAGCTCTATTCAATTAATTAATAAAAATACTAATTATACTCGATTTAGAACCATTAGGATAGATAAAGAAACTATTCAAAAGATTTATGGCATTATTAGCAAATGGCGTGCTTATATAAATTTAGAATTAGACAATAAATTAAAAGAAGATAACGAATATTATGATTTAAAAGTAAAAGAATTTGCCTATTTAATTGAAAGATTATTTATTAATATTGATTTTTGTTTAGAAGTACCAATTACTAATACAATTAGATTACGTGAATTTGAAACTCATAAATATAATAATTTAATTAAAGATTTAAAAAATTTAGTTAGTAAGTTTTTTAAAGCTGATGATGATTTTAAAAGTATTGTTGATGATGTAGTTTTTAGTTATATTAATAATGAAATTGATATTGTACCAATAATTGATAAAGCAATAGAGCTTATTGAATATAATTTTAACCTTTATAAATTAGGAGATTTAATAAACGCTAAAGAAAATATATTAGAAAATTTACAATATATATTTACTGATGAAGAAGTTAATAAAATTAAAAATGAATATGAACAAGCATTAGATAATTTTGAAATTAATAAAATTGAAGACATATTAAAAAGTTGTAATCAATTAATTACAAACCATTGGCAAAAGTTTATTACTAAACCAGAAGATATTCAAAAAAATATACAAAATGGTTTACCATTTTATTTTCTAGGCCATAGTACAAACAGCACTGAATTTAAGCCACCATTTTTTACAAGATTTGTATCAAGCTCTCTTCTTTGCAAAGATTTAACTGATACTCATCATGCTGGCTTTGGTTTTATTATTGCTCCCACAAATATAGTTGGTGCAAAAAGTAAAGATATGTATATCGATAATGCTGCTTACAGACCAGATGAAATTGCTTTATATTCAACTATACCTTTAATTGATACACCTGAAAAAATATTAAAAGAAGCTTTAGCATTAAAAGAAAGTAATAAAAAAAGAAAACTTAACTACAAAGTTTATACTGAAACTGTAACTGATGGCTTTACTCCTATTGGAATATTTTGTATTACTGATGGTAGTAAAACTTTAAATTCTAATTATAATTATGCTATTAAATTACAAAAAGGTTTTCCTAGTTTACCTTTTGTAGAGATAGATAAAACTTTATGCACTAATGATAATTTAGAAAATTGTTCTCATCTTATTGATGTAATAATGGAAAAATTAGATAATCATAAATATTATATTAGTACTCATCGTGATTTACGTTTCCGATTATTTTGGGAAAAGTTTATGGCTTTAAAAAAACAAGGCAATTATACTGAAGAAGATATTTTAAAAATATATAAAGAAAATGAAGAATATATTACCATGACTAATTTTAAAGATTTAGATAAAAAAGGATATGATAATAAAACATTAAAATATATTTTATTAAAAAACTTTTACACTAATATTGAATATATTTTTAAACGAGAAATTTATAATCCAAAAATTTATGAAGATTTATATTATTACTTAAAAGATTTACCAACTGACTTTTTAAACAATATCATTCCTAATTTAGGAGATTTTATCAAAATATATGCTGTAATTAAAGTTGATTCTAAAATGGTATTTGAAATTAATAATTTAAAAATTATTAACTTTAAAAATATTAATCAAATTTTAATAAATAAATTACCAAATGAAAAAGATAAAATGCAAAAAAATTTACAGCAAGAAATAAAAAAACAAGAACGTTTACTACAAAAATATGAAAATGTTCAAAAAATAATGAGTGATTATAATCATGCTACAATTATAGTTAATAGTAAATACTTATACACATTAGCTAGTTTTGATATAGATAAAATTAAAAGAAAACTTGAATTTGAAGAACAACGTAGAGATTCATTGAAAGAAAAAAATGATACACTACAACAACAACTTAAAGAAAAAAAGCAAATTGAAACTAAATATAAAAGATTTTATATTTTTTACTATTTTAAATTAAAAAAATTAAAACAAGAAATAATGAAATTAGAAGAAGAAATTAAAAGAAAGAATTTAGATATCAAAGATTTTGATGAAAAAATCGATAAATTAAATATTGAACTTTCAGCTAACTATGAATATTTCAAAAAGCAAATTGGTTGTGATTATGATGAATATCCTGATATTTTAAATCAATCTTCTGAATTATTAAAAACTATTAATCCTAATTCTTTTAATCTAGACTCTATAAAAGATAATATAGAATATATTGAAAGTTTAATAGCCAAATACAAATCATCTCTTACTAATTACGTTGAAATAGAAAACCAATTAAAAACAAAATAAGACTCATATCCTCTTGAGTCTTATTTTAAACTTCTTTTCAATTCTAATATATTCAAAGTATTTTCATCAAAATTACCATTATAATATTTATCAATTACATCTTTAAATACTTGTATACTTGAATCAGCACTATAAAATAAAGTCATACATGATTGAACTTTTAAATCATCAGGATATCCTAAAATTTCGGTTGGATTATCACTATTAAGCTCTAATAATGCTTTTGAAATAGTTATTAAATTATTTTTTAAATACTCATTATTTAAATATTCTTTAGCTTCTTCAATATTATTAATACCATAAAATAATGCTGTATCACTACTCCCTAAATCTTTTAATTGCGGAAATATAAACCATATCCAATGACTATATTTTTTACCACCTTTTATTTCTTCTAAAGCTGTATTAAAAAATCTTTGATTAGCAATTATAAACTTTTCTAAATTATCCATTTCTATACCTCTAAAAATATGTTAATAACTTCTTAGTTTTCAACTTTTTTTAATGTTCTTTCCCAACTCTTTAATTTTTTTTCAATAGCTTGATTAGGTAATTCATTATTTTTTATTCTAGCTTGCTTTATTTTATTATTTTTAACTTCAATAGTCACAAAAGATTTCTTAAGATTACTTTTTTCTCTCATAAAATAGATATGAGTTTTATTTTGACTATATATTTTTGCATACGTTCTAACACAATTATTTTGCATACTCCCCTCTTCAATTAAACTATCTATTGAAGGAGCTGGATATATAACATATCTATTATCTTCATATTTATTTACTGCTAATTTCTTAGCAATTTTCTTAATATTTTTATCAATATCAGGTTCATTAATTAATGTTATTTGTTTATATAATTTATTATGTTCTTTAATAAAATCTTTAGGATATAAAACATTTTTATCTTTTAAATTAAATCCTAGTTCCTTTGCCATATTAATATAATCAAAATATTCATATAATTGTTCTTCATTAATCATCTTTTTTATTTTAATAAAATCAACATTTACAATATTAGTTATCTCTTTCACAAGTTCAATATTACTTGATACAAATTTAATTACATCTAAATCTTGACATTTAATTAATTCTAATGCTTTAAATTCATAATAATCAAAATTATTTTTTAAAATAAATTCGCGATTATCTTTATATAATTTTTTTAAATCATTATTAAATTCTTCAAGATAATAAACACTAAAAGCCATATTATATAATTTATTTTTTATTAAAAATTCAAAATCTTGATTATATAAGGGAGCAAAAATAATATTCAAAATATTTACTTTATTATTTTCTAAATAATCTTTTGCTTCCCATATCTTTGTATATTTATAAATAGTATTTTTTAATTTATCTAAATTATCTACATATAAATAATAATTTTCTTCATCACCAATTAAATCATAATCTAATATATATATTTCTTCTATTTCTTTTAATTTTTGATGCATTTCCTTAAAAGTCATTTCAATATTATTATATAGTATATCTTTTATTCCTTTATTAGTAATATGAAATGCTCTATACACTTCATAATTCTTAGTACAATATGGAATACTTATATTTGGATTATCATATGTAACAAATATTTTTATAGCATATAACACTACTTCATCATTTATAACATCAAATGTAAAAATAAAATCACTATACCAACATCTTTTAATATCTCTAATATCCCTAACATAAAAATATATATCTTTATCAAATTTTTGATGACACTTATCACAATAATCATCAGTTAATTCTTTAAAACAATAAGGACAATAATATTTAACGGTATCATATGCTACTCTAACAGGATATTTATTAAAATAATCAATTATATATTCAGGTATATCTTCTCTTTTTTTCCAAATCGTTAATAGTTCTTCTTCAATCTGTCTAAAAAATTTATCAAACTTCAACTGACGCATTTAATACTCCCTAATTATTAATAGTTTCAACTTGTTCTTGTAATTTTTGCCAAATCTTTACCATTGCAAACGTATCCAACTCACAATATTTAAGTAAATTATTTCTTACCTTCATTTGTTCATCTTCACTTAAATTTCCTAAATTAGCATAAGCATTCATTGCTTCACTACCATTATGAATTAAATCTAAATTATGATAATTTAAACTATCTTCATTAGGAAATAAAGCAGGTAATACATATTTTATCGAATAAGAACCAAGCATATCTTTTGTATAATAATTTCTATGGTAAAATGGAATCATTAAATCTTTAATATTATCATGAATATTCATTAAATGTTCTCTTAAATCCGGATATAAATAAGCTAAATTTTTAATAACTGTTTTTTCAAAACTCATATTGTAAGCAAGTGTACAAACATCTTTAGGGATATCTCTTACAAGTGATTCAGCTAAAGAACGACGTGGGTCTATATTAGACTCTGCTAAAAACTCTTTATGCTCTAACTTAGAATCTTTTGACTCAATATAATGTAGGAAATATTGAAAAGGAATTTGCATATAAGGTTTTATTCCATCATACTTTGGTATAGCTTGTTGAAAAGTTTCAAAATCTAAAAAATATAAAGGATAACTTAATGTATCTAAAAATTTTCTAATTTCATTTTTATCAATATAATCATCTTTATTATATAATTCAAACTCTATTTGTTGTTTATATTTTTTATTTATTGATGTTTCTAATAAATCTTCATAAGAGTATGTATTATTTTGATATAAAAGAAATTTATTCTTATTAGGTAATCCTTTTAATTTAAATACATTTTTTTCAGGTAATTTTTTAGTACAATATTTAAAAAATGGACATTCATAAGGTGTAACACAATGCATACCTAAATCAATTTTAGGTTCTTCTTCTTCATTTAAAGAGTCACAAATATTCTTAATATTATCTTTAACTAAAGAAAGTTTAGAATTAACAACATTAGTTAAATCTTCAATATTAAATAATTCTTTTAAATTTAAATTACCATGTCTTATATAATTACTATTAATATATACTAAATTAGCACTTTTTATTTGATAACCTAAACTTTTTAAAACATATACTTGATATGTTAAATCTTCAACATATATATCTTTTATTTCCGTACTACTTTTTACTTCATATATTTCAAAATCATTATCATTTTTAACTAATATATCCACACTACAAAAATTATTTTCATAAATAAAAGATGCTTCAGTTATGATAGTATTTTTATTTTTTAAAGCCTTATTAGTATCATCAATCATTTGTTGCAAATTAGTATTAAATTTAATATCTATATGACTACCAAATAAATCTTTAGCTACAATACCTACTTCTGTACCATTATCTAAAACTGAATCATTATTTACTTCACTTTTTTCATTACTTTTATATTCATCTAGCCAAAGCATTTTATGACATTGTAAGCCATTACAATATCTTGATTTTGATAAATAATATTTCTTTTCCATGTATATCTCCTTGTTGTTCTTATTATATCACAAACATATGTTTATTCAATCAAATATTTTAATTTGTGTCATAATATCAAAATAATTACTATCTTTATCACAAACTATATCAAAATATTTTTGATACAATTCTTTATTTTCTTCAATATTTTCATTTAAAAACCCAATTTTTAATATTTGTTTATTATTATCTTGTGGTACCATTTTTATATCATCAAGTAAATCACCAAATAAAATAATATTTTGTTTATTTTCAATTAATTTATTAATTTCCGGTGATAAATTAATAGTATTTTTATTTAATGAATGAATAACATTACTTTTAATACTACTAGCATAACCATTGGTAAAAGTTAAAAAATTAGCTACAATAAAAATATTATCTAACAAAACATTATTAACTTTTAAAACTTCTTCAATAATATTGCCAATACCAGCAGACATAATGATTATAGGAATCTTTCTTTCATTCATCTTATAAAAAAAATCTTTTACTCCATCTCTTAATTTAATTAAATTGGTTTCTAAAATACATTTTTCTATTATACTTTCTTTTAATTGATACTTAATTAATAAATCTATATGTTTTTTATACCATTCATTCATTAAAATATTTTTCTTATCTACTTTTATATTATAATCTAATTCTATTGGATGATAATAACTAAATAACTCTTGCCGACTTTTAATATATTCAGGAGGTAATAAATTAGTTTTAGAAAGAATACCCCAAGAAGTTTCACTATCACCACAAGTAATAGTTCTATCAAAATCCATAACAATATAATAATCATTAGGCCAATTTTTAGTTATATTATCAACATTTTTATTAAATTCAATCATCTAAATTCCTCCCAAATCCACTTTATAAAATTATACCAACAAAAAAAGAAATATTAAAGTTAATTTCTTTTTGTTCTTTTTAAATTATTATCATTACATAACGTATTAGAACTAATTAAATATACTCTATTAGCATCTAATATTAATTTATCACTAACTATACTATGAATAATATTTATATTATTACCTTTTAATTTTACTTTACCATAATCATATGGATAAACATTAGAATATATTATATCAATTTCTTTCTTTGCTTTAATATCTAAATCTAATAAACTACTATTATGAGCAATAATAAAATTATCAACATCTCCAGTAATTAAAGATGTATCATCATAATAATATTGTATTTCCTCAGGTGAACTATACTCATTTTCAATTAAAGTTAAATTATGAACATCACTAATATTTAATTTTGTATTAAAAGTACAATTTTTAAATGTACAATTATTTTGATTACCAATTATTTTTAAATATTTATTAATTTTTAAATTAGCAAAAATATAATTTATTTTAAAATTATCATTTTTTATTAAATCTAATTTTAAATTTTTTTCTATATATTTATTCAATAATTTTTCACTAACATATACATTTACATTATTATCGTGAATAACAATTTTACCAATAGGTATAATATCATTTTTTATTGCTTTTAATATACTTCTTTTATTATTTAATTCTTTTATCTCTAAATACATATTTTTCATAGTTAAAAATTTCCCTTTCTAAGAGCTTTACCATAGTACCACATAATATTATATTATGCAAGATAAAATTTGTATATTTTATTTAACTATTTATATTTTATATTATATTTACTTGGTCCTTTTATACATTTACCTTCTAAATTGAAACGTGATGCATGACATGGACAATCCCATGTTTTTTCAGCTTCATTATAAATTAAACTACATCCCATATGAGGACATTTATTATATACTTTATATATTTTATTATTATCTTTAACAATACCAATCCCATTTTTAATTATGACATTACTATACCACTTCTTATTTTTTCCTATCTTACTTTTTATATATCCAATTAAATTACATCCCAAATTATAAAAATAATCTTTTAAATATTTTATATTATTACTTCTTAAAGGATTACATAATTCTTCATATTTATTTTCTTTATTTAAAATAATATCACTTAATATTAAACTGGCTAAAGACCCATTAGTAATACCCCAAGTATTATAACCTGTTCCAATTAACATATTAGGATTATTTTTGTTTATTTTACCTATATAAGGTATTTTATCTATTGTTATTAAATCATCATTTTTCCACACATAACTAGGATTATTATTATCTTTTTTTATTAAACTATTAAAATTATTTAAATCATTTAACTTATTACAAATAATACTAGAATTACTTAAAAAGATTTTATAACTATCTTTATCTTTATAATATCTTATTGATATAGTTGGTTTTTTACTTGTTATACAACTATAATTTTGATATTTATTAATACTTGCCAAAATATATGATTTTTCTATATGACTTTTAATTGGCATAAAAAATGGTAATAAAAAGAATGGATAATGACAAGCAATAACAATTTTATTAGTTTTTATTTGATATTTATCAGTATAACAAATATACTCATTATTAACTTTTTTTATTTTTATAATTTTAGTATTTTCATAAATATTTTTATGATATTTTAAACATATTTCTTTTAAACTATCTAAATATTTTATTGGATTAAAAGTATATGTATCATTTACACTAATAGCATATTTACAATTATTATTAATATATTCATTAACTTTTGAACCAAATTTTTCTAATATTTGTTTTTCTATTTTTAATATATCTATTTCTTTATCATCATTAGTATATACATAAGATTTAACTTTTTCTAAATTACTATCTATTTTTTCTTTTCTTATTATATTAACTATATTGTTAATGGCATCAATTTGACTATCATAATATAATTTAGCTTTATCTAAATCATATTTAAAAGCAATATCATAATATATATGTTCTTGTAAATAATTTATTTTAGCAGTTGATTTACTTGTAACACCACACCCTACTAAATTACTATCTACTAAAGTTATATCTAAATTACTATTTCTTAAATTATATAATGTTGATAATCCTGTTATACCTCCACCAATAATTAATATATCCGTTTTTATATTTTTATTTAATTCTTTTACTTGATTATTCTTTTTATCTTTTAACCATATTGATTTATATTCCATAATATCACCATTACTATTATGGTATTATTAATTTAATTTATGAAAAAAGATAGTTTAACTATCTCTTATTTTAATATTCCTAATCCTATATGTAATTTTTCATTACTTACTAATTTTCTTTTTAATTCTCTTTGTAAAGATGTCTCTTCTTTTAAATCTTTAAGATTTATATCATTACTTGCGTCAAAAACAAATTTTAGAAAATCATCTTTATTTTCAATATCTTCAATTATATCAAATAAATTTTGAAATTTAATAATATTACTATTTTCATTTAATATTTCTCTTACTTCTTTACTAAGTAACCAAGAATTAGTAAAATAAATTAATTTTTTATCTTTAGTTTCGGGAAAATATTTATTTATATAATTATCAATATCATTTAAAGATTCTTTTACTTCTTCAATATCTAACTTATTTCCTCTTGGAATATGTATTTTAATATACTCATAATTACCTTGATAATAATTATCTAATCTATTTTTATTTCGTGGACTAACTTCATATTGTAATCTGCCTTTTTGAACTATATACCCTTTCATAAAATATGAACCCCATAACATTTGACTAAATCTTATACCATCAAGATTTAATCTTTTATTATCAGTTATAAGTGTACTATTAACATTATATTTTTGCATATCTATTTGTTCATTATCATAATTCTTTGATTTTATTGTATTAGTATGAATTGGATAACCACAAAGTAGGGAAATAACTGGAATCATAAAACTACCATTATTTTTAAAAGTTTCTTGTTGATAACCCCAATGCCAAATATCATAATAATCAGTAAAGTTACTATGATATAAAATATAAAACAATGAATAGCAAAATAAATTTAATTTTTCATCTTTTTTAATTATATCTAATTCTTTATATACTCTTTCTTTAAAAGAATTATCAACTTTATAAAAATCTAATATTTCTTCAAAATTATAATTATTTAACCAACTCGGATTAAAACTATCTATTATATTATCATAATTATTTTTAAGAGAACTTGGTATAAATTGTAAATTAACATATTTTAATAAATTTTCTAAAGAAATTATAGTTAAATTATTAGCCATCTTTTTTAAATTTTCTTCTTTTTCTATCGTTAAATTATTATATTCTATTAATCTATTAACTATATTTAAACATATCTTTTTATGAATATTTAATAATTTACGATTATTCATTAAATGATTTATTAATTCATAAGTTTCATTACTATACTTTATTTGAAATTCTTTATTTGCATTTACTAAATCTCTTACATTATCTAATCTATCAGATAATTTTAAAATTAAAGCATCATGACTTATATTTAATACTTTATCTTTTAAATAATTTAACTTACCTATTTTATTTTTTAACTTTTCATCCGTTGTAACTTCTAAAACTAAGTTAGCAACATCACTACCAAATAATATTTCTAATTCTTTGAAAGAAGCATCAGTATCTTCGATTATATCATGAAGTAGGGCTGCCTTAATTAAATTTTCTTTATTCTCAATATTTAGAGAATTAATATATTCAGCCACTCTTTTGGGATGTTCTATATAAGAAGTATTATCTTCTCTTACTTGTCCTCGATGCATATAAGTAGCATAATTTAAAGCATTCATATTCATTTGTATCACCTAACTAATATTATATTACTTTTTTCATACCATTTAAAGCAAATAACCAATAATTAAAAAAGACTGTTTAATGATGTGAACCCCAAATAGGAGACATCAAAAAAAGGACTAAAGAAAAATCAAGGGCGAACGAAGTGAGTTCATCT
>CANQBF010000025.1 GCA_947588895.1 uncultured Bacilli bacterium
TTCTTTTTTGTTGCTATAATTATTAAATTATCTTATGTTGCTTTAAGTAAAAAAGTTGATGATATCGATTTACATGCTTTTGCTAATAATCGTAATACGAAAACAGATGTTATCTATGCTAAAAGAGGAAATATTTTAGACAGCAGGGGAAATATTTTAGCTCAAACAGTTAATTCTTATACGATTATTGCTTATTTAGATGAGAAAAGAACTACTAATGAGAATAATCCTCAACATGTAGTGGATAAAGAAAAAACAGCTAAAATGTTAAATGAAATGGTAGGAATCGATTATAATCATGCTTTAGAGCAATTAAATAAGAAGAATGTTTATCAAGTAGAGTTTGTTGGGGGTAAAGATATATCAGAATCTTTAAAAAATAAGATTGAAGCTTTAAAAATGCCAGGAATAGATTTTATTAAAGGACAAAAAAGGACATATAATATGGGGTCTTTTGCTTCTTATATTGTTGGTTATGCTAAAAAAAATAGTGATGGCGATATAGTTGGAGAATTAGGATTAGAGTCTTATTATGATAAAGAATTATCAGGTATAGATGGTAAAATAGAGTATCAAACGGATGCTTATGGTTATACTTTACCAAGTGCTAATATTATTGAAACACCATCAACTGATGGCAATGATATTTATTTAACTATTGATAATAATATTCAATGGTTTGCTGAAGAAGTTACGCATAATTTATCAACTAATTATAATATGGAATGGATGATATTTACGGTTATGGATGCGAAAACTGGAGCAATCGTGGCATCATCAACTTATCCTACATATGACCCAAATAATTTAAGTACATTAAATAGTTATATGAATCCATTAGTTAGTTATGAATATGAACCAGGAAGTGTTATGAAAACTTTTTCTTTTGCATCTAGTATTGAAGAAGGTTTATATGATGGCAGTAAAACATATATGTCTGGAAGTATTAATGTAGCTGATGCCACCATTAGAGACTTTAATCGTAAAGGCTGGGGTGAAATTACTTTTGATACTGGTTTTGCTTATTCATCCAATGTTGCAGCCTCTATTATTGGATTAGAATTAAAAGCTGAAAAATTAACTGATTATTATAAAAAATTAGGATTTAGTAAAAAAACGGGAATTGAACTTGCTAATGAAGTTGCAGGTAAAGTAAAAATGCAATATCAAACGGAAATTGCTAATGCTTCTTTTGGTCAAGGTATAAGTGTTACACCAATTCAAATGTTACAAGCTTTATCAGCGTTAACTAATGATGGTACTACAATTAAACCATATATTGTATCCAAAATAGTAAATGATAAAGATGAAATAGTATATGAAGGAAAAAGAGAAGAAGTTACAAAAGTATATTCTAAAGAAACAATGGATTATATGCGGGGCTTAATGCATAATGTTGTTTATAATGGTTTAACTAGTTCATATATTTGGCAACCTAAAAAAACAACAATGATAGGTAAAACTGGTACGGCTCAAATTGCTAGTCCAACGGGCGGATATTTAAATGGAGAATATGATTATATAAGAAGTTTTGCTGGTATCTTTCCCGAAGATGAACCAAAATATATTGTTTATGTTGCAGTAAAATCACTTAATGCTAAGTCAGCAACCCCTATTGCAAGTGAAGTAACTAAAGCTGTTGATGATATTGTATCTTATTTAGGATTAGAAAATTTAGCTAATGATATTGAAAATAAAATAATTAAATTAGATAATTATATTAGTAATGAAGTAAGTGTTACTAAAAATAATTTAGAAAATAATAAATTAAAACCAATTATTTTAGGAACAGGTAAATATATAATTAATCAATATCCTTTAAAAGGAACTCTAGCTTTTGAAGAAAGTAAAGTATTTTTAGTTAGTAATAAAAATGATTATGTAATGGAAGATATGACAGGTTGGAGTTTAAATGATGTTAAAACATATGCTAGTTTACTAGGTATACCTATAAATACTACAGGTAGTGGTTATGTAACAGAACAGAGTGTTAGTGCTGGAGTAAGTATTAATAAAGATACAATTATTAATGTAACTTTAAGTAAATAATACATAAGAAAAAACATATTATTTGATGAGGGATAATATGTTTTTTAATGATATACATACAAGAATTAGATTTCTTTTATTAGTAGTAATTATTATACTTTTGATGATTATTGGTAAAGTGTTTTATATCCAAGTTTTTTCTTATAATAAATTATCTAAAATTACGGAAGATTTATGGAGTAGGCAGATGACGATAAATGCTCCAAGGGGAGATATAGTTGATCGTAATGGTAAAATATTAGCAACTAGTATAGTTACAACAACAATATATGTAGTACCAGGACAAATAAAAAAAGAAAATAAGGAAAAAGTATCTAAAGATATATCAGAAATTTTAAATTGTGATTATGATGATGTTTATAAATATGTTTCCAAAAATAGTAGTATGGAAATAATTAGAAAAGGAATGGATTTAGATAGTAAGACAGCAGAGAAAATAGAAAACTTAGGTTATGATGGTGTTTATTTAGTTGTAGATTCTAAAAGATATTATCCATATGGGGATATGCTTGCTCATATTATTGGCTTTGTTGGTAGTGATAATCAAGGACTTTCAGGTTTAGAGTTAACTTATGATGAATATTTAACTGGTATTAATGGCTCATTAAAATATTATAGTGATGGTAAAGGTAATAAATTAGAAGTACCTGATAGTTATATTGCTCCATCTAAAGGAATGACTTTACAATTAACTTTAGATTTAGAATTAATGCAAGCTATTTATAATGAACTTAATAATGCAGTTGCTAAGTATAATGCTGATAATGCTTTAAGTATTGTCATGAATCCTAAAACAGGGGAAGTATTAGCGATGGGAAGTTTACCCTCATTTAATCCTAATGAATATCAAAAATATAGTGAAGAAGTAATTAATCGAAATTTACCAATATGGAAAACGTATGAACCAGGTTCAACGTTTAAAATAATTACTTTAGCATCTAGTGTTGAAGAAGGGGTAGTTGATTTATTTAAAGATACTTATTATGATTCTGGGGCAATAAATGTAGAAGGTTCAACTCTTCATTGTTGGAAACATGGTGGTCATGGGGCTCAAACTTATCTGCAAGTAGTAGAAAATTCATGTAATCCAGGTTTTGTTACTTTAGGTGAAAAATTAGGTAAAGATACTTTAATGAAATATATTAAAAATTTTGGCTTTGGTACTAAAACAGGTATTGATTTAAATGGAGAAGGGAATGGAATATTATTTAATGTTGATAAAATGGGTCCAGTAGAACTTGCAACAACAGCTTTTGGTCAAGGAATAAGTGTTACACCAATACAACAAGTAACAGCAGTATCAGCTGCAATTAATGGAGGACTTTTAAATACTCCTTATGTTGTCTCTTCAATTATTGATGATAATAGTAAATCAATTATTTATGAAAATAAACCAACGGCAAAAAGAGAAGTTATAAGTAAAGAAACATCGGCAATAGTACGTTTTGCTCTAGAAAGTGTGGTGGCAAATGGTACAGGAAGAAATGCTTATATTGAAAATTATCGAGTTGGTGGTAAAACTGGTACAGCCCAAAAAGTAAGTAATGGAAAATATATGGTTGGTAATTATATTTTATCGTTTATTGGGTTTTTACCAGCTAATGACCCAGAAGCCGTTGTTTATGTTGCCGTTGATAATCCGAAAGGAGTAACTCAATATGGTGGAACAGTATCAGCTCCAATAGCTAGAAGTATTATGTTATCAGCTATTGAAACTTTAGGTATAAAAGAACAAAGTGGTGGTATGTTAAAAGAATATCAATATTTAGATGTAAGATATTTAGTTTTACCTGATGTTGTAGGAATGAGTAAAGAAGAAGCAACTAAAACTTTAAAAGATTTTAAAGTTAAGTATTCGGGAAGTGGTAATAAAGTAACTTATATGTCTCCAAGTCCTAATACTTTTCAAAAAGTTGATACAACGATTACATTATTGTTAAACTAATGTCAAATAATGTTAATCTTTTTAAGAAGTATAAAAATTTAATCTTATCATGATGTATAATTAATTAGAGGAGTGGAATTATGTTAATATTAGCCAAAGCGGCAATGGCAATGATGCTAGGATTTGTTTTAGCAATAGCTAGTGGTCTTATCTTTATACCATTATTAAAGAAGTTTAATATTGGTCAAAAAGTAAGTAGAACTATTAATGAAAGACATTTAGAAAAAGAAGGAACACCAACAATGGGAGGTATTATATTTATATTTCCAACTCTATTTTCTTTATTGTTATTGTATATAAATAAAAGTATAACTTGGAATACTAATCTCTTTATTTTAGTTTTTGTATTTATTGCTTATGCTTTACTTGGAGGAATAGATGATTTTATTAAAGTAAAACAAAAAAATAATAAAGGTTTAAGTATTGTTACTAAATTTTTAATTCAAATGATTATTGCTTTAGTATTCTTTTATTTCTTTATGAAAAATGGTGGTAAATCTACTTTAGAGTTTACTGCCCTAAATTTAATTATTCCTTTAGGATGGACATTTGGTATCTTTATCTTATTTTTATTAGTAGGTACTTCCAATGCAGTTAATATAACTGATGGATTAGATGGTTTATGTGGAGGACTTTCAGCAATCGCCTTTGTTGCTTATGGTATTATATCTTGGAATTGTGGATGGCTTGAGGGTTATCAAGAAATAGCAATCTTTTGCTTTCTAATTGTTGGTTCATTACTGGGATTCTTAGTTTATAATAGTCATCCAGCTAAAGTATTTATGGGCGATTTAGGTTCTCTTGCTTTAGGTGGTGCCTTAGCTACCATTGCGATATTAACAAGACACGAATTATCTTTAGCTATAATTGGTGGAGTATTTGTAATTGAAACTTTAAGTAGTTTAATTCAAATATTTTTAATTCGTAAATTTAATAAAAGATTATTTTTAAAAGCACCATTACATCATCATTTTGAAGAATTAAATTGGTGTGAAAATGATATTGTTAAATTATTTTATGTTGTTGGATTACTTTTAGCGATGGTTGCTATAACTTATGGTGTTTGGATATAAAAGATAAATAAGGGGGTATATCTTTGAAGAAAAGTATCGATAAACCAGTATTAATAATGGTTATCATTCTTTCCATCTTTGGTTTAATTATGATTTATTCAGCAAGTTATATATGGGCAGAATATAAATTTAATGATACACTGCATTTTGTAAAAATGCAAAGTATATTCTTTTTAATAGGATTAGCAATAATTTATTTTACTTCTAAAATAGATTATCATTTATATTATAAATATTCGAATATTATTTTACTTATATGTGCTATATTATTAATATTAGTTTTAATACCAGGGATTGGTAGTGTTAGAAATGGTAGTCGTAGTTGGTTTGGAATTGGTCCTTTAGGAATTCAACCCAGTGAAATGGCAAAGATTGGTTTAATTATATTTGTAGCAAAATATCTAACTAATAATGAAAGAATTATGAAAAGCATTGTTCATGGCGTTTTACCAATTCTTTTAGTTATTGGTTTTTTCTTTTTTATCATTATGTTAGAACCTGACTTTGGTACATCAATGGTTATTGTGTGTACATTAATTGCGATGATTTTTATAAGTGGTGTTAAAATATCTTTCTTTGTAAAAATAGGACTTCTCGGTATTGTTGGTATTATTGGTATTGTTATTGCAGCTCCTTATCGGATGATGAGAATAATTAGTTTTTTAAATCCATGGAGTGACCCACTTGGAAGTGGTTATCAAATACTTCAAAGTCTATATGCCATAGGACCGGGTGGATTACTAGGACAAGGATTCTTTAAATCAAGACAAAAATATTTTTATTTGCCTGAACCACAAACTGATTTTATTTTTTCAATCATTAGTGAAGAATTAGGCTTTTTAGGAGTTTTAATTGTTACATGTGCTTTCTTTGTTATCTTTTATTGTGGTGTTAAAGATTCTTTGAAAGCTAAAGATTTATTTGGTAAGTATTTAGGATTTGGTCTATCTTTTGGTATTGTAATACAAGCTATTTTAAATCTAGCCGTAGTTGTAGGACTTGTTCCAGTTACTGGAGTAACTCTTCCTTTCCTTAGTTATGGTGGTTCTTCTTTACTTGTAAGTATGCTTAGCATTGGTATTATTTTGAATATTTCTAAAAATAATTAAAACATTATTGACTTGCAAACTTATATTTGTTATATTTTGCTTAAGGTCAATATAGTAAGGGGGAATTTTATATGAATACTATGACATTAACTAATGAAGTAAAAATAGAAAATATGATTTATGAAATAAGAGGAAAGCAAGTTATGCTAGACTCTGATTTAGCAAAACTCTATGGAGTAGAAACTAAGAGAATTAATGAAGCTGTAAGAAGAAATTCCGAGAAATTTCCAGAAAGATTTTGTTTTAAATTAACTGATGAAGAAAGCAATTTTTTTGGTCGCAATTTGCGACCAAAAAAATAATTATATTGAAACTCGTGGTGGCAAATATAAAAATCTCGTGTATTTACCGAACAAGGTGTAGCGATGCTTGCCACCATTTTAAAATCTAATGTTGCCACCCAAGTTAGTATTGCTATCATGGATGCTTTTGTAATAATGCGTAAATATATTTCTAATTAATTGATTGGTCAAAAATATATTAATAATTTAGTAATAAAACATGATGATGATATAAAATTATTGCAAGATTCTTTTAATAAATTTGAAAAAAATCAAATATTTCTAAGTGTGTAAAACAGTTTCCATAGGAAAACATAAGTTTTAATTTTTGCTTATATTTTCCTGCAGGAAAATATATTGACTTTTTTGAACTTTGATTATATAATTAATTTGGGTGATAAAAATGATAAAAAGAGAAGTATATTTATCTAAAATGCGTGACTTTTATGATATGGATATAATAAAAGTTATTACAGGAATTAGAAGATGTGGTAAATCTACATTGTTGTTGCAAATAATCGAAGAATTAAAAGAAAAAAATATTGATGATGACCATATTATTTATATTAATTTTGAGAATATCGAATTTTCTTTTATACAAAATTATTTGGATTTAAATAAGCATATTAAAGAAAAAATCAAAGATAAAGAAAAATATTTTTTGATATTTGATGAAGTACAATTGGTTGATGAATGGGAAAAAGCTATTAATTCTTTTAAAACAACTTTAAATGTTTCAATATTTGTAACCGGTTCTAATTCTAAACTCTTATCTTCCGAATTAGCTACACTTTTATCAGGAAGATATGTAACTTTTAAAATTGCACCATTTAATTTTAAAGAAGTCATAGAATATAAAAAATTAGAAGAAAAAAGTGATATAGAAGATGCATTTAATGATTACTTGTTATGGGGAGGTATGCCTCAAAGATTTTCCTTTTCAACAATAGAAGGTGTACAAACATATTTAAAAGACCTTTTTGATTCAATAGTATTAAAAGATATTGTAAAAAGAAACTCTATAAAAAATATAACTTTATTTGAAAGAGTTATGGAGTATTTAGTAACAAATCCAAGTCAGACATTTTCTCCAACTAATATGATGAGTGTTTTTGAAACAGAAAAAATTCCTATTTCTTCAAAAACAATTTATGAATGTTTAGACTATGCTGAAGAGGCTTTATTAATGTCTAAAATTTCTACATATGATATTAGAGGTAAAAGAATATTGTCACGAAAAGATAAATATTATCTAACTGATTTAGGATTAGGACAAATTCTAAATATAAATAAGAAGACACAATATGGAGCCTATTTAGAAAATATTGTTTTTAATGAACTTGTTTTTAGAGGATATAATGTAAGTGTTGGAAATAACAATGGTAAAGAAATAGATTTCATTGCTACAAAACATAATCAAAAAGAGTATTATCAAGTTACATTTGAACTTTCTAATAAAGAAACAGAAGAAAGAGAATTTGGTGCTTATGATAATATTCAAGATAATTATCCTAAATATGTTATATCAACAGATAAGCTAGATTATTCTCAAAATGGTATAATTCATAAAAATATTATTGATTGGTTACTAGAAAAGTAATTTATAACACAAGTACCAGTTATGGGGTAATTCTTCTTTTTCTTTAAGTATTGGTACTTATTTTAAATGGAGTTGATATAAAAATGAAAATTTTACCAATTGAATTAAAGACTAATAGCTCTGGCGAAGAGTATTTAGAAGGTTATAGAGTAGTGTATTTTTATGATAATAACTATTCTATAGGTGAATATTGTAAAACAATAGAAGGATTTATGACTGGATTTGCAAATTGTGATCCTATAATTGATGATGATGACATCCCAAAATTCATTTCAGTAGATGATTTACTTAATAGATATCTAGATGATATGAATAATATAACGGGGGTTGCAATATATAATATAAATGGGGATTGCATGGCTACAAAAGAAAGAACAAAAAGTTTAGAAAAATAATCCAAATAACTAGTTTTAATGATAGATGTTTTAAATAATTATATGATTAGATAATGAAATTGAATTATTAAATTGTAAAGCTAGAAAAATTTATGAAAATATAAAATATAAAAAAACTTTTCAACCTATTGCATTTATTAATAAAACATAAAATATTAAAATGTAATTGGTAATAATATTTTAATAGAAAGTCAAGTTAGTAATAACTAACTATGCTATTGGCACACAAATAATAGTGTGCAAAAGGCGTATCATTTTGAATTACATATAAAGCAGCAATATTATAACTATCGTAAGTAATATTGTTGCCTTTTTTGCTTCGCAAAAAAAGAAAAGATATGCTAAAAATTTATTTATAAAAATCAAAAATATAGTAGCGTATCTTTTAAAAAATAACTTTAATGAATAATCATATCAAAAGTCAAAAAGGTTATTCTATCTTTTGCTAAAGAAAAAAGTATTGATTTATCCATCTAATGAATTGCGATACTTACAAGTGTTTTAGGAACTCTTATTGCAGCAAAAGTAAGTGTTATTTAGTTTTAAATTAACGAATGAGGAAAGTGAAGTTTTTTGGTCGAAATTTTTGACCTCAAGTTTAAATAATAATTATGGAGGGTGAAGATACAACCATCGTATTTATAGAACAAGGTGTTTCTATGCTTAGTGTACTTTTGTACTAAGGTAAATTAATGAAGCGATAAGGAAAAGTCCTGAAAAAATTTCTTTGAATTAAGTATAAATATCTTGATATTTTAAGGTCGAAGTATTATTTGTATAAGAGTTTAAAAAAATTGCTATTCAAAAAAATATAAACTTAAATTTTCATTTATATTTTCCTATAGGAAAATATGTTAAGAACTTTGAAATATTAAAAGTTATATTTACTATATATATTGATAATTGTGCACACAACATAAATATATTGTATTGAAATATAAATACAAATCATAATTTTCTTGACAATTTAGGGGAAAAAGTGTATATTTTAATTGCTTAGTAATTAAGCTATGCAAAAATGCATACAATATATAATGCTATTAATTATTAATAGCTAATAAAAAAGCTAGTGATTCCAACTATTAAGAGGAACTTAAAAAAGCGGTGATTCCCACCAATAAGAGGAACTTAAAAAAGAAACTAGAGAGCACACTCTAGTTTTATTTGTATAATGTAAGAGGTGATATTATAAGAAAAAATTTATATATTGTAAGATTAGATTCTAATTATTGTAATTATTTAAGAAAATTCGATAGCAAAGTACCTTATAATTATGGAAGTAAAGAATTAAGGCCATTTGTAGGTGTGCTATTTAAAGTTCATGAATATATGTATTTTGCACCATTATCAAGTCCTAAACCTAAGTATCTAAAATTAAAATCAAAATTGGATTTTTTGAAATTAGATAGTGGTCGATTAGGTGCTATTAATTTTAATAATATGTTACCAGTAACTAAAAAAATATAATAAAAATTGACTTAGAAAAAGTTTGCGTAACAAAAGAAGAAGAAAAATATTTAAAACTTTTAAAAGAACAGTTATTTTGGTTAAATCGTAATAGCAACAAATTATATAATAGGTCAAAAAAATTATACGATAAATATTTAAACAAAACTTTAGATATTAAAATTGCTAAAAGGTGTTGTAATTTTAAATTATTAGAGGAAAAATGTTCTTTATATAATTTGTAAATTATACTATAAAGGAGAAACATATATGTATAGTGTATTATTAAGTGAATATGAAACAGGAATGAAACTTGTAGAAAATAGACTTAAATCATTAATTAATGATAAGCAAAAAGTTGTAGTTATTTCTTGGGCTTTTCCTAATGAATTAAATAAAAAAGTATTTGAAGAAGAATGGTTTCCAAAATATGGAAGAAGATATAATAAATATGTTGGAGCTTTATTAAAGTTAGGAATTAAAGAAGAGAATGTTACTATTTTAAATTGTTATGATGATAAACAAATTAAGAATTTTAAAACAATAATTGATAATAGTGATATATTAGTTATAACTGGTGGTAATCCAGAAATGTTATATAGTAAAGTTACTCAAGAAACAGAAATTTTATATAATATTAAATATTATAAAGGAATAATTATTGGTGCTAGTGCAGGGGCTGATTTACAATTAAAAAGATATTTTATAACTGCTAAAAATAATTATTATAAATATTTTGCTTTTTATGATGGCTTTGGTGTTTTAAATGACCCATTCTATCTTGATGTTCATTCAATTAATAATAAAAGATATTTAGATAAATTACAAAATGTTGCTAATGAAAAAGAGAAAAATGTATATGCTATTTTTAATGATGGAGCAATTATTTATAATAGAGAAACTTTGGAATTAGAAAGTTATGGTAATGTATTAACATTTAAATATAATGATTGATAGATAAATAGAAAATAAATTGTAAATAAAAGTATATTTATAAGTAATTAAACATATTCTTAATTGATAATAGTTTTTATTTATGTTAATATTGTCTTATAGGAGGAAATGAAGTATGTTATGGATTATTTTATTAATTATTGTTATTGTTTTAATTGCCTTTGTTTCAACAGTTTATAATAGTTTAGTTTCTTTAAGAAATAAAGTAAAAGACCAATATAGTCAAATTGATGTTCAATTAAAAAGAAGATTTGATTTAATACCTAATTTAGTTGAAACGGTTAAAGGGTATATGAAGCATGAAAGTGAAACTTTAGAAAATGTAATTAAAGCTCGTAATACTTATGTAAATGCTAATAATTTAGAAGGAAAACTTGAAGCTGATGGAGAATTAAGTAAGGCTATAAGTAGATTATTTGCTTTATCTGAAAGTTATCCTGATTTAAAAGCAAATCAAAACTTTTTACAACTTCAAGGTGAACTAAGAGATACTGAAGAAAAAATTAGTTATGCTAGAAGTTTCTATAATGATTCAGTATTAAAACTTAACAATAAGATAGAAATGTTCCCATCAAATATTGTGGCAGGAATATTTGGATTTAAGAAAGAAACATTCTTTGAAGCAAATAAAGAAGAAAGAGAAAACGTACAAGTTAAATTCTAAGGCATTAAATAATGCCTTTTTTAAGAGGTTAAATATGAAAAAAATATATAGATTATTATTTATAATAGTATTATTTTTATCTTTCAATAAGATAGTTTTTGCTTATAATGATATTAAAAGTATAAAAATGGATATTTATGTAGATAATGTTGGTACCGCTCACGTCAAAGAAGAATGGGTTGCAAATTTAGACAAAGGTACTGAAGGATATAAACCATATTATAATTTAGGAAGTAGTAAAATTGAAAATTTTAAAGTATCCATGAATGGAAAAGATTTTACTACTTTAAATGATTGGAATATAGATGCATCATTTGCTAGTAAAAGTTATAAAGCTGGATTACATAAAATTAATAATGGATACGAATTATGTTTTGGAATAAGTAATTATGGAAAAAATACTTATATTATGGAATATGATATAACTAATTTTGTCGTGGAACTAAATGATGCTCAAATGATATATTGGCAATTAATACCTTATGATTTATCAGATAAACCAGAAAATGTATATATAAAAGTATATAGTGATTTTGCATATAAAGATGACTATGATGTATGGGGATATGGTTATGGTGGAAATCAAGATGGATATGCTTATATATATGATGGTTATATTGAAATGAGTAAAGATAGTGCATTAAATAGTAATGAATATATGGTTCTTTTAGCAAAATTTCCTAAAAAAACATTTAAATTAAGTACAGTTATTAATGAAGATTTTTCTTATTATTTAGATATGGCATCAGAAGGAGCAACAACTTATTATGAAAGAGGATTTTTATCTAAAATTATTAAAAATATTGGAAACGTTTTTATAATAATAATTAATTTTTTGCCTTATATACTATCTTTTGGTATAGCTATTTTTGTTGCTAATAATATAAATAACTTTGGTACTAGAAAAATAATATTACCTAAAAATGGTAAGAAATTAAAAGATGTGCCTTATTTTAGAGATATTCCGTGTGAAAAAAATACATTTAAAGCTTATTGGGTTGCAGGTCAATATAAATTAATAAAAAATAAAACTGATTTTTTAGGAGCTATTCTTCTTAAATGGTTAAAAGATGATGTAATCGAAAATGTAGTAGTTACAAAGAAAAAGAAAGAAGAAAAAGCTTTAAAATTAAAAGATTCATCGTCATTAAATATTTTTGAACAAGAACTTTATCAAATGATGTATGAAGCGTCAGAAGATGGTATATTAGAAAAACATGAATTTGAATCATGGTGTCAAGATAATTATAAGAAAATATTAAATTGGTTTAATAAAGTGATAGATAATGAAACGAATATATTTGTTGAAGAAGGATTAATTGAAAAAAATAAAAATAAATATTATGTAAAAGATAAAATTCAAGAATATGCTTATGAAATGACTGGACTAAAGAAATTTTTAAAAGAATTTTCAAATATCAAAGATAAAGAAGCGATAGAGGTTAAATTATGGGAATACTATTTAATTTATGCTCAAATATTTGGTATAGCCAAAGAAGTTGCTAAAGAATTTAAATTAATGTATCCGGACATTATAACTGATGATTATTATAACGATATTATTTTCTTACATACCATTTCTTATAATGGGGTTCATGCTGCTTCAGCTGCTAAAAGTAGAGCTGAAAGTTATTCATCTGGTGGTGGGGGATTCTCATCAGGTGGTGGAGGCGGTGGCTCCTTCGGTGGTGGCGGAGGAGGCGGAGGTTTCCGTTAAATATTGTAGCTTGCAATTATGCAGGCTATTTTAATTGGAATAATTTTAAGACAAATTAAAAGTCATCAATAAGATGACGTATAATAAAGAGCTATATATAAACTTTTTATTCTTTAAATAAATCCCCTAATTTATGCTCTTCTATTATAATTATATTTGTTAATTTATAACTTGAAAATATTAAGTTTAATTTTTTTACTAAACTTTACATTTTTATAAGATTGAATAATATTTATTTTTGATGTTGAAATTTTGATAATTTAAAAGGTGATGTAAAGTAAATGTTGGAAAAAAATAAGAGAAAATACAAGTTATATAAATTAAATTTGTATTTTTTTA
>CANQBF010000026.1 GCA_947588895.1 uncultured Bacilli bacterium
CTGTTTTTAAAATTTTGAGTGTTTTCTCTTTTATTTTAGAAAAAATTTATTTTCCCACATCTAGTTTACTACATCAAAATCAAAATTTAATTTGATTTTTCCAAAAAAATATGGTAATATATTACCACAAGTTGTAATTGACTGCGTTGTGAAGAATATTATTCGAGGAACATATTAGTCTATCCAATGGTTAAGAAACTCTTTTATTAGAGTTTCTTTTTCAATTAACATCAGGAAGGTTTGTATTATGAAAAACGGAGAAATATATTATATAAATTTTAAAGGAAATAAAGGTTCAGAAATAAATAATATACATTTAGGTATAATATTTACTATTCCTAAAGTAAAAAATATGGTATTTTTCATTCCTCTTACAAGTCCAAAACAAAAGCATTTTAAAAATATAGAAGCTTTCAACAATCGTAATCACAATGAATTAAAATATCAAAATTTAATTTATATTGATAAAACTGATTCAATAGCATTATTAGACCAAATTAGAACAATTTCAATAAATAGATTAATTAAGTCTTATAATGTAACTTTAGATATTTTTCATATTAATTTGATAATAAATAAATTTAATAAATTTATTATAAATGTAATAAAAGAATAATTCTTGCTTATTTTTTATAGTTAATAATTATACAATATCAATTACATTATTGATATTTATTTGTTTTTTAAATATAATAATAAATGAAAGAAGTGGTTAAATGACAATCATGGAAAAAGAAATTATCCCTAAAGGCTTTTTTAATGTTTCCCAAAAGATAATCACAACAAAAGAAGCACTTAAAGATGTAATTCCTGTAAAATGGGATAAAGCAAAAATGGAAAGAAAAAGTAATAAAAGCATTGTTAATTTAATAGATAACAATTGGAATAGACAAAGCTAGCAAAATGGCTAGCTTTTTAAATTAAAATAAATACATTAATTAAATTTATTAATATAAATATAAAAAATAAGAATTAGGCAATTTATCTTGCTTAATTCTTACTTAATTCTTGCTTAATTCTTGCTTAATTTTTTAAAATAAACTTAATTGAGCTGATTCAGGCATATTAGCAAATACTCCTAATGAACGTAATTTTTCCATTGATGTAGTATTTACTTTACCTCTTGCTTGAAAATCTTCAACACAATAATAATCTTTTTTATTTCTCTCATCAACAATTTGATTAGCAACCGCATCTCCCAAACCATCTAAAGCTCTAAATGGGAAAATTAAAGTTTTATGGTCATCGTCAATAACAAAGTTTTTAGCTTCACTCTTTTTAACATTTATATTACCAAAGATAAATCCTCTCGCAGTTGCTTCCAAAGCTAGTTTTAAAGTTTCTAATAATTCTTTTTCTCTACTTGTTGCATCATCACCTTTAGAAATAATATCAGTAATTCTAGCTCTAATGGCATCATAACCATTAATCATTGTTTCAACTTCAAAGATATCAAAACGAGTTGAGAAATATGAAGCATAATATTCAGCAGGATAATGGACTTTAAAATAAGCAATTCTAAAAGCACTCATGACATAAGCAGCAGCATGGGCTTTAGGAAACATGTACTTAATTTTACCACAAGATTCGATATACCAATCAGGTATGCCAGCTTCTTCCATTGTTTTTTTATGTCCAATCCAAGCATCAGGTTCTTTAGTAGCTTTTCCTTTTCTAACAAATTCCATAATTTTAAAAGCTTTTATTGGTTCCATACCGCATTGAATTAAATGTACCATAATATCATCACGACAGCCAATAACTTCTTTAAATGGAACGATTTCTTTTTTAATAAGTTCTTGAGCATTACCTAACCAAACATCCGTACCATGTGAAAGTCCTGATATTTTAATAAGTTCAGCAAAAGTTGTTGGTTTAGTATCTTTAAGCATACCTATTGTAAAGTTTGTACCAAATTCTGGAACTCCTAAAGTACCTGTATCATTCATTATTTGTTCTTTAGTTACTCCTAGTGGTTCAGGTGATAAAAATAATCCCATTGTTGCTTTATCATCAAAAGGTACAGTCTTAACATCTATTTTCGTTAAATCTTGTAACATTCTAAGTTGTGTTGGGTCAGTATGACCTAATATATCTAGTTTTAAAACATCTTGGTCTATTGCATGGTAATCAAAATGAGTAGTTCGCCAGTTAGCATCAACATCTTCTGCCGGATATTGATAAGGAGTAAAGTCATAAACATCCATATATCCTGGAATAACTACAATACCACCTGGATGTTGACCGGTTGTTCTTTTAACTCCAACACAACCTAGTGATAATCTTTCTACTTCAATATTACGCATCATAATATTTTTATCTTCACAATAATTTTTAACAAAACCATAAGCTGTTTTATCAGCAACAGTACCAATAGTTCCAGCACGATAAACATTATCAACACCAAATAAAACTTTAGTATATTCATGAGCAGCAGCTTGGTTTAAATCGGAAAAGTTAAGGTCTATATCTGGAACTTTATCAGCATTAAATCCAAGGAATGTAGCAAATGGCATATCTTCGCCATCTTTAATCATTTTTGTTCCACACTTAGGACAATCTTTATCCGGTAAGTCAAAACCAATACCATATTCAATAGCTAAATCTTCGCCTTTATCATTTTTAAAAATACTATGTTTACAATTTGGACAACGATAATGACTAGGTAAAGGATTAACTTCCGTTATTCCCATCATTGTTGCTACAAAAGATGAACCAACTGAACCACGGGAACCAACTAAGAAACCATCATCATTACTCTTTTTAACTAATTTTTGAGCAATTAAATAAATAACATCAAATCCTCCACCAATAATACCTTTTAACTCTTGCTCTATTCTATCACTGATATTTTCGGGAAGTTGGTCACCATACCATTCTTTGGCTCTTGTATAAACCATATCTTTAACTATTTCTTTCGAATTTTCAATTCGAGGTGAAAATGGTACTCCACCAGTTTCAATAATAACTTCAACTATTTCGCATTTAGAAGCAATAATATTGGGATTAGTTACAACTATTTCTTTAGCTTTTTCTTCTCCTAAGAATGAAAAAGCTTCAAGCATTTCATCAGTGGTATAAAAATGCATATCAGGTACAACTACTCCATTTCGATTTAATGGATGTAATTTACCATTAAATCGTTGGTCAATAATAATATCACGATATATTTTATCTTCTATTGTTAAATGATGAGCATCACTCGTGGCACATACCATTACTCCTGCTTCTTCTGCTACTTTAACAATTCTTTTAATATGAGTATATATATCCATTAAACTTTTAACTGGACTACTTTCCATACCTATTAAGAATGAATATACTTCAGGTGGTTGTACTTCAATATAATCATAATATTGCATCATTTTAGCAAGTTCTTCATCTTCTTTAGTAAAGGCTGCATTAAATATTTCCCCATTAACACAACCTGAGCCAAATAATAAACCTTCTCTATGTTCATTAAGTTCATTACGGGGAAGTTTAGCTTGATCTCCTTTAAATAAATATTTAGTATTAGCAAAACTAATTAACTTAAATAAATTTTTTAAACCAACTTTATTTTGAACTAAAACGCACATATGAAATGGCCGAGAAAACTTAAGTAACTCTTGTTCATCTATGGAATCATGTAATTTAGTTGTCGTTTCAATATTACGATTAGAAAGTATTTTACACATTTTATAAAATGCTAAAGCAGTTCCTTCACTATCATAATCACCACGGTGGTGTAAATCTTCATCCCAAGGCACTTCTAAATTTTTAACTAAAGTTGATAATTTATGATTTTTCCAATCAGGATAAAGTAATCTTGCCATACTCATTGTATCAATAACAGTATTTTTAAATTCTCCTAAATTATATTTATTATATGCTGCCATCATAAATCCAATATCAAATTTAGCATTATGAGCTACCATTGGCATATCTTTAATAAATTCCATAAATCTTTTAACAACATTTTCTTCTGTATCTTTATCTTGTAACATTTCATCAGTAATACAAGTTAAATCAACTATTTTTTGAGGCAATTTACGATGAGGATTAATAAGTTCATCAAATCTATCAGTAATTACCCCATTCTTTATTTTTACTGCACCAATTTCAATCATTTGGTCCGTATATGGTGTAAATCCTGTAGTTTCAGTATCAAATACTACAAATTCCGTTTCTAATAAATCATAATCTTGTAAGTTAAAAATAAGTTCATTATCATTATTGACAATACTCATTTCAGCACCATATATAACTTTAAATTTATCTTCTTCGTTTTCTATTCCTTTATTAATATCACAAACAGCATGATATAAATCGGGATAAGATTGTAAGCAATCATGGTCAGTAACTGTAACTCCTTTATGTCCTAATTTTTTAGCAAACTTAACTAATTTCTTAGCATCAATTACTCCATCCATTGCACTCATCATGGTATGAGCATGTAATTCAAATCTTTTTTCTTCAGCATTATCAACAACATTCATATCTTTACTAGCTATCTTCTCTAAACCTTTACCAGTAATAATCATTTGTCTTTCGTAATTATCCATAATGACATCACCATAGATTCTTACCCAATTACCTTCTTTAGCCCCTTTACAAATAGATTTATATTCATCTTCATTAAATCTAACAAATTTAACTACAAAACTATCAGTCTTATCACTAACTTTTAATTTAACAATATATGTTGTTCCACTTCTTCCTGTATTTTGATTATTAAACTTTCTTTCACTAGTTTCTACTCCAAATATATATCCTTCAATAATTATTCCTTTTACTTCCCCCATAATATTTTTAATCGGAGTAACTTCTCCATCTTTATGAGTACCAAATAAGACAGGACTATCTTCTTTTTTCTCTAATGTTACTTCTTTTGCTGCTTCCATTTCTTTTTTAATTTCTACATTTAAACTTTCATTAATATTAATATTAATTTGAAATTTACCTAAACCATAATTTTCAATTTCACTTAATATATTTTTAATATATCTTTTTAAAGTATTACTTTCTGCTTCATTACCAACTTCTAAAGTAATAATATTATTATCTAAACTTTTAAAACTATTTTCCATACCAGTTAAAGATGGATGTTCAAAAACAATACTATTTAATATATTTTTAATATATTTATTAATATCTTCATTATTTATTTCATCATAATGCATAATAATATAACATTTATCAATACCATTAATTCCATTTTTAGCACATCTAAATAAATTAGTTATAATATCATAATCTATAACATTCTTACTATTTAAATATACAGTATATAATTTACTTTCTTTATTTAAAACTACTTTTTCTATCTTTGTATCTTTAAATTCATTAGTATATTCAAAATTAATACTATTTAAAAATCTTTTTACTTCTTCCATCCTACACACCCTCTATATTATTTATAATAATACTAATCTTATCATATCTTTTAGTAACACTACCATAAACTTTTATAACCATATTTTTCTTTAAATTATCTAATAATTTAATATTTTTAGGAAAAATGGTAAAATCAGCCGTTCCTAGTTCATCACTACATTATAAAAACGCCATATCTTCATTCTTCTTAGTTTTAATTTTCTTAACATTTTCTATCATAACATAACAAATTATATTTTTAAAGACATAATCTTTTAATTTATCTAACTTAACTATTTCTTTACTTTGATATTTACTAGCAGGATGATTACTAATAAAAAAGCCATAACTTAACAATTCTTTTTCTCTTAAAATATCACTACTAAATTCATTTATTTTATCAATTTCCGGAATTAATGCTAATTCTTTTAAATCATCATATAAACTGCCATAATCAATTAATTTATCTAAATTACTTATAAGTTCATGACAATTTAAACCAAAATTATTTAATACTTCAGCATCAATTAATTTAAGATACATATCTCTATTTAAGAATGTATGTGTTCTTTTAAAGAAGTCAAATATATCTTTATATAAGCCATTATTATTTCTTTCTTCTAATAATTTATCTATTAATTCTCCTTTTAAATTTTTAATTAATTTAAAAGGTAAATATACAACATTATTCTTTAATATAAAATTATTACTAGATAAATTAATATCTACTTTTTTAATTAATATATTATGATGTTTAAGTTCATTTAAATATTTTTTAACATCTTCTATACTACCAAGTGAATCATCTAATAAAACAAATGTAAATAAAGAATTATAATGAACTTTTAAATAAGCCATTTGATAAGAAACTAAAGCATATGCAACGGAATGAGATTTATTAAATCCATAAGATGCAAATTCTAAAATAGCTGAATATATCTTATGAGCTATATTTTCCGTATAACCATTCATTACACTTCTTTTAATAAAATTACTTTCAGCACTTCTTATAATATCTTCTTTTTTCTTAGACATAGCTCTTCTAATATTATCTGCTTCTGCATAACTAAAATTAGCCATTTTAACTAATATTTGAATTACTTGTTCTTGATATACAATTACACCATAAGTTTCTTCTAATATATCTTTTAATGAATTATCATAATAAGTTATTTCTTCTTTACCATCTTTTCTTTTAATATATGTTTCTAATTCTTTATATGGTCCTGGTCTTACTAAAGCAATTAAAGCAATTAATTCTTTAAAACTTTTAGGTTTATATTTAACTAAAATATTTTTAAAAGTAATTGTCTCTAATTGAAATATTCCATCTGTATTAGCATTACTTAATAATTCATATACTAATTTATCTTCTAAATCAATTTCACTTAATTTAAAATTAGCTATTTTACTAATAATATTACTTATAATACTTAAATTTTTTACAGCTAAAAAATCCATTTTTAATAATCCTAAATCTTCTAATTCTTTCATTGGAATACCAGTTAAATAAACATCTTTATTTTTATACATAGGAATTATTTCATCTAATGGTTTACTAGCTATAACAATACCAGCAGCATGCTTACTAATATTTCTTTTTAAACCTTCTAGTTTAAGACATATTTTATATAATTTTTTTAAATCTTCATAACTATTTAAATATTGTTTAACAATATTATTTTGTAAATTATCTTTTAAACTTTCATCTTTATTTAATACTTTAACAAACTTATTAACTAATCTTTCATCAATTTTTAATATCTTACTTATTTCTCTTATAACTAATCTTGTTTTAAACGTAGTAAAAGTTATACCACCAGATGTATTTAATACTCCATATTTATTTTTAACATAATTTATTATTTCATCTCTTTTAGTATTATCAAAGTCAATATCGATATCGGGCATAGTAACTCGTTCAGGATTTAAAAATCTTTCAAATAACAAATTATATTTTAAGGGATTTATATCTGTAATACCGGTTACATAACTTACCAAAGAACCTGCAGCACTACCTCTTCCAGGACCAACTAAAATACCATTTTTTTTAGCATATAATACATAATCATATACAATTAAAAAATAATCAACAAACCCCATTTTATTAATAACATTTAATTCATATTTTAATCTATCTATATATTCTTTAGATACTTTATTATTAAGTCTTCTTTTTAATCCTTTAATACAAAGATTAGTTAAATATTCATATGAATTATCACAATATTTAGGAATATATCTTTCATTATTAGTTAAATCAATATCTATTAAATTATTAATTTCATCTAATTTTTCATAATCAAAATCTTCTAAATTATCATAATTAAAATAATTATTATTATATTCATTATTTGTATTATTAATAATATCTAAATATTTTAAATATTCCATATCTTCTTTTTTAAAAACTTTTATATCATTTATATAAACAACATTTTGCGTTTTTATTAAAGCATTGGTTCTTTCTAATTTTGTTTCATAACCAATATATAAATTATTAATAAAATTAAAAGTATTAAATAAATCTCTATTTTGATAAGGAATTATTACTAAAATATGATTACTATATTGTTTAAATTCATCTAAAGTTATTTTTCTTTCCGTAATTATAGTATGAATTTTCAGTAAATTTTTATATCCTAATTTATTTTCAGCATATAAATAAACTATTTTATTATCAATTTTAATTTCTAACCCAATAATTGGTTTAATATTATTTTTTTGACATGTATTATAAAACTCTATAACCCCAAATAAGTTAGTATCACATATACCACATACTTTAATATCTTTTTGAACACAAAAAGATATTAAATCTTGTATTTTAATTAAACTTTTTAATAGACTATTATCAGTTGTTATTTTAAGTGGTATATACATACAAACCTCCCTATTTAGATTATAACATAAACCGAAATTGATTAGTAAAAAATATTTGACATATTCTTTAATATATGATAAAGTTTTTAAGTGAAAAGAGGAGGCTTTATAATGGCTAAAAAAGTAACAAATAAAAAACCTTTAACAGGCAATTTAAGAAGTCATGCTTTAAATGCAACTAAAATGAAACAAAAACCAAATCTTCAAAAGAAAACAATAGATGGTAAAAAAGTAAGAATAAGTGCAAGAGAAGCAAAAAAAATGAAATAACTTAAATAGTTATTTTTTTTATCAAAAAAAGATAGAATCTACTATCTTTTTTTGGTTATTTAACAACAATATTAACTAATTTTTTTGGTACGACAATTTCTTTGACAATAGTTTTACCATTGATATTATTTTTAACATTATCAATCTCTTTAGCCTTTTGTTTCATTTCTTCTTCTGTACAAGTTGTTGGAACAATTACTCTACCTCTTACTTTACCATTCACTTGAACTACTAATTCATATGTTTCATCAACTATTTTATCTTCATCATAAGTAGGCCATGATTCATAAGCTATACTTTCATTTTTATTAAATACTTCTTGCCATATTTCTTCAGTAATATGTGGTACGATTGGATTTAATAATTTAATAAAGTTTTGAGCATATTCTAAATTCCATGTATCTTCTTTATATACGGCATTAACAAATATCATCATTTGTGATATAGCAGTATTAAAATTCAATGTTTCATAATCTTTTGTAACTATTTTTACAGTTTGATTATATACTTTATCCAAATTTGGATTATCTTTAAATTCTCTTATTTCTTCATGATATAGACGCCATACTCTATCTAAAAATCTTTTGATACCACGAACAGCTTCATCATTCCAAGGTTTATCAGTTTCAAGTGGTCCCATAAACATTTCATACATTCTAAGAGTATCAGCACCATATTCTTTTACTATATCATCGGGATTAATAACATATTCAGGATAACGTTTTCCCATTTTGATACCATTTGAACCTAAAATCATTCCTTGATGAACTAATTTTTTAAATGGCTCTTTAACACTAACTAAACCTTTATCATATAAATAACGATTCCACATTCTTGAATATAACAAGTGACCTACAGCATGTTCTGGACCGCCAACATATAAATCTACTGGCATCCAGTGTTCAATTAATTTAGGATCAGCAAAAACTTTATCATTAGTTGAATCTATATATCTTAAAAAATACCAACTTGAACCAGCTGAACCAGGCATAGTTGAAGTTTCTCTTACTCCTTTAACGCCATCCACTACTACATTTTTCCATTCCGTAGCGTTTTCTAATGGAGCTTGACCATTTTTACCTTTATAATCATCCATTTCTGGAAGTATTAATGGTAAATCTTTATCATCTAAGACAATATCTCTACCATCTTCTAAATGAATAATTGGAATTGGTTCTCCCCAATATCTTTGTCTTGCAAAAATCCATTCTCTTATATGATAATTAACTTTCTTTTTACCACATCCCATTTTAACAAGTTTATCAGTAATAGCTACTTTAGCTTCTTCAACAGTTAAACCATTAAATTCTTCGCTATTAATTAATTTACAACCTTTACCTAAATAATCTTGTTTTTCAAAAGCAGCTTCAGTTGTATCTTTTCCTTCAATTACTTGTATCATTGGAATATTATGAATAGTAGCATAATCAAAGTCTCTTTGGTCATGACATGGAACAGCCATAACTGCACCCGTTCCATAATTTGCTAAAACAAAATCTCCTAAAAAGATTGGGACTTCTTTATTATTAACTGGATTAATTGCTAAAATGCCATCTAATTTAACACCACTTTTAGTTTTATTTAATTCTGTTCTATCTACATCTGATTTTTTAGCAGTTTCTTCACGATATTTAACAACTTCATCCCAGTTTTTAATTCTATCTTTTAATTTATCAACTAATTTATTTTCTGGTGCTAAAACAAAGAATGTTATACCATAAATAGTTTCAATACAAGTAGTAAAAATTGAAAAACTTCCACCATCTTTAATTTGAACTTCTACTTCAACACCTTCTGATTTACCTATCCAATTTCTTTGAATTTCTTTAGTAGATTCAGGCCAATCAAGTTCATCTAACCCTTGTAAAAGTTTTTCAGCAAAAGCTGGCATATCGATTATCCATTGTTTCATAAATTTTCTTACAACTGGATAACCTCCTCTTTCACTTTTACCATCTATTACTTCATCATTAGCTAAAACTGTACCTAATTCTTCACACCAATTTACTGGCATATTAATTTGCCTTGCATAACCATCTCCATATAATTTTTTAAATATCCATTGCGTCCATTTATAATAACTTGGCTCACTAGTAGATATTACTCTATCCCAATCATATGAAAAACCAATTCTTTTTAATTGTCCTTCAAAAATTTTAATATTCTCTTCGGTAAATTTACCAGGATGATTACCAGTTTGAATAGCATATTGTTCAGCTGGAAGTCCAAAAGAATCATAACCTATTGGATGAAGAACATTATATCCTTGCATTCTTTTCATTCTAGCAACAATATCTGTTGCAGTATATCCCTCAGGATGACCAGCATGAAGACCTACACCTGATGGATAGGGAAACATATCAAGAACATAATACTTAGGCTTAGAAAAATCCCAAACATCTACTTTAAATGTTTTATTTTTTTCCCAATACTCTTGCCATTTTTTTTCAATTTCCGTAAAATTATACATTTTTCTTTTCCTCTCATAACTTATAAAATTAAATATATTATATATCGTTTCAATTTAGATGTAAAGCAAATTGAACTTAGGAATTTTTCAAAAAATTATATTATTTAATCTAATTTTAAATTATTAGTATTATTTAATTCTTTTACTTTTTCAGTAATATCTTTACTTATACCATTTTCAAATTTTTCATTATTAATATCTACTCTATTTAAATAATCTAATAAATATTGATTAAATCTATTAATATAATAATTATCATACATAATAAATAATTGATTATTATCATTTTCTAAATAATTTAAATATTGCATTACTATTCTTTCATATATATTAGGTATTACATATTCTTTAATATTTTCTAATGTTTCATATAAAATTTGAATATTTTTTAATTCATTATAACTATTTAATATCTTTTGTAAGTTACTTGGTAATTCTTTAATTATTTCTTCAAATCCCCCTAAACATTTAGAAACTTCAATTAATAAATAAACTATTTCTTGTTTATCTTCAATATTTATATTACCATCATTTAAATTACTATCTACCTCTTCAAATATTTCTAAATCTAAATTATCAATATTTATTTTTGTTAATAATTCATTTAATTTATTCTTCACTTCTTGCATTTAAACTATCTACTCTCTTTTTAAATTCCTCTTCATTCCAAATAGTTATATTTAATTCTCTAGCTTTATCATATTTACTTCCAGGATTTTCACCAACAATAACAATATCCGTTTTTTTACTTACTGATTCTGAGAATGTACCACTATACTCTTCAATTAAAGCTTTTATTTCATCACGAGTCATAAATGAAATAGTACCAGTCATAACAAATTTTTTGCCAGTAATAAATTCATTTACTTTTTTCTTAACTCCTAAATATTTCATATTAACATCAAGCATTTTTAACTTATCAATTAAATTGCGATTATTTTGAAAATAATCATATATATTTTGAGCTAAAATATCGCCAATATCTTTTATTTCTAATAGATCTTCAACTGAAGCATTCATTAAATTATCAATATTTTCATACATACTAGCTAGTAATTTAGCAGTTTTACTACCAACACCACTTATACCTAAACCAAATAATAACTTTTCTAAACTATTTTTCTTACTATTATTAACTGCTTCAATCATATTATCAAAACTTTTTTTACCAAAACCTTCTAAAGTTAATATTTCTTCTTCATGTTCCTCTAAATGATAAAAATCTAATATATTTGTTAAGAATCCTTCATTATAAAAGTCTTCAATTATTTCATCTCCTAGTCCATCAATATTCATGGCATCTCTTGAAGCAAAATGAATTAATCCTTCAATACCTCTTGCTGGACAATTTTCATTTGGACAATAATAATCTACTTGTCCTTCTTTTTTAATAAGTTTAGTATGACAAATTGGACATTCCGTAATCATTTTAAATGGTTTTTCTAAACCAGTTCTTCTTTCTTTTAAAGCACCTTTAACCTCAGGAATAACATCACCAGCTTTGTGAACTAATACTGTATCACCAATCATTAATCCAAGATTATTAACAAAATCTTCATTATGTAAAGTTGCTCTACTTATAGTTGAACCCATAACTAAAACCGGTTCTAAGACAGCATTTGGTGTAATTTGTCCCGTTCTTCCCACCGTAAAAATAATATCTGTTAATTTTGTTAAAACATCACTATGAGGAAATTTATAAGCAACTACCCATCTTGGATATTTTGCTGTATATCCTAGTTCTCTTTGCTCATTTATATCATTTACTTTTATAACTACTCCATCAATTTCATAAGGTAAGCTCTCTCTTTTTTCCGTATATTCTTTAATAAATTCTAAAGCTTCATCAATACTTTTTACAAGTCTATTACAAGGATTAGTTTTAAATCCTAATTCTTCCATAAATTTTAAAGCTTCATAATGCGTAGTAATACCATAATCTAGTGGATTAGGTAAATGATAAATAAAATTATTTAAATTTCTTTTCGCAGCAATCTTCGAATCTAATTGTCTAACACTTCCTGCTGCTGCATTTCTAACATTTTGTAAAAGGGGTAATCCTTCTAATTCTCTTTCTTTATTGATTTTGATAAGAGTCTCTTTTTCCATATATATTTCTCCTCTTACTTCAATATCAATATCTCTATCTAATTTTAAAGGAATTACTTTGATTGTTTTAACATTATGAGTTATATCTTCACCAACTACTCCATCCCCACGCGTAGCTCCTCTTACTAAAATACCATGTTCATATTTTAAAGATACACTTAATCCATCAATTTTAAGCTCACAAACATATTCTGGTTTTACGCCCATTTTTTGAATTTTAGTATCAAAATCTCTAACTTCATCTTCATTAAACACATCACTAATACTAAGCATGGGAATTTCATGCGTAACTTTATTAAACTTATCTAATACTTCTCCTCCAACTCTTTTAGTTGGACT
>CANQBF010000027.1 GCA_947588895.1 uncultured Bacilli bacterium
GCTTGATCTACACATTCAGTCATATCATTATTTATTATATAACCTGCTCCTGGAAAACTAGATGCATATACATATTCACCTTCATCATTCTCTACTTTGATTGCCATTTTTTCTCTTACTTTTGGTTCTTCTTGTTTATTATTTAATACTTTTTTATTATTATACGATTTATACATTAAATAAACTGAACATATTACTATTACCACTAATAATGTAATTATTATTTTCTTACTTACTCTCATATTATTATCCTACCTTTTTTATTTATAAGATAATTATATAATACCCCCCCCGAGTGTCAATATTTTGCATCAAAAAAACTGATATTTTTTTATACCAGTTAAAATTCTCTTGTATCTACCCAACAACTTGTAGTATACTATTTACAGGAAGCGTAAGTTTCACGCCGACTATTTAGTAGAACGACGCTACCTAAGGTATTACTACTATAGGTGCGTCTTTTTTAATTATTACTATAATTATATATAGCAATACTAATATCATTAATATCAAAAATCTAATTAGAGTTTTTGATTTCACGACCAATCACCTCCATCATAAGTTTTTTTCCAAAACCCCCTGTATGGTGTCGGCGACGCACTTAAGTTCCTGTAAACTAATTAAATCATACTTTACATTCTTTGTAAAGTATTTTTTATTAAATAAAAAATACTTTGTAATTATTTATCACAAAGTATTTATCTTATTATTTTTCTTCTTTCTAAAAATAAAACAAAAAGCAATTATAGTAATTAAAAATAATACGATTGCTAATAATTGAACTTTATATAATTCTATTCCTTCAGGAATTATATTTAAACTTTTAGTATATTCTTCAATACTATTTACAGATGTACTATTATCTTTATTTACATATAAAGTATATTCATTAATTTCTTCATCATTAGATACATATATAGTTACAATATTATTATTAATTAAATCATTATTTTGAATATCAACTATACAATTATCAGTTGATTCATAATAAATATCTAATTTAGTTATATCTTCATTAACACTAATAGTATATTCATAAATATATTCATTAAAAGTTAAATCCATTATTCCATTTAATATTTTTAAATCTTTTAACATAATATCACTACTATTAGTTTGGTAATATATAAAATTGTTATACTAATTTTAATAATATTTCATTCATAATATATATTTTTTTAGGATTAATACTTAACATATTTTTTTTAAGTATTAAATCTTTATTTTTAAGTAAAGGTTTAATTGGAAAAACATCTTCAATATGAACATTAAATTTTTGATTAAATTCATCTATATTAATACCTTCTAATTTTCTTAGTCCAAGTATTAATTCATATTCCATATTATTTTGTTTAGATATTATTTCTTCACTACTATTTAAATTACCTTTTATATAACTAGTTAAACTTCTCGTATTATTATAACGAATACCACCAATATAACCTGATGCTCCACATCCAAACCCATAATATTCTTGATTATTCCAATAGACTAAATTATGTTTTGATTCATAACCTTTTTTAGAAAAATTACTTACTTCATAATGATTATAATTATTATTTGTTAATTTTTTAGTAATATATTCATACATTTTAGCATCAATATCTTCATCAATACTATTAATTTTTTGATAACTTAAAAAAGTATTATCTTCAATCATTAAACTATAAGTACTAATATGTTCTGGATTTAATTTTAATAAATATTTAATATCTTGTTTTAATAATTGCATCTTTTCGCCTGGAAGTGCATAAATTAAATCTAAATTAATATTATTAAATTCTAATTTACGACATAAATTAATTTTTTCTTCAATATCCTTAAAAGTATGATATTTTCTTTTCATTAATAATAAATTTTCTTCATCAAATGATTCAATACCAATACTTAAACGATTAACATTAAATTTTTTTAATAATAGTAATAATTCTTCATTTATATCTTCTATATTACATTCAAAAGTAAATTCTTCTAAATATTCTTTATTAAATATATTAGTAAGAAGTAATAAATATTCAATTTCTTTTAAAGAAAGAGAGCTCGGAGTACCTCCCCCAATATAAATAGTTCTTACTTCTTCACCCATATAACGATCAGTAATTTCTTGGTTTAAAGATTTTAAATATTGAACAGCCCAATCTTTTTGATATAATACTTTGCAAAAATCACAATAAGTACATATAGATTTACAAAAAGGTATATGGATATATACACTTATCATTTTTTTATACCTTTATTTGCTATTTGACTATTATAATTAGTTAAAGATTTATAATAGCCTTCTAATTCTTTTATTTGAGGATTTTGAGAATTTTCTGCAAAGAATCTAGTAATTCTTCGATTATAATCGCCATAATGCTTATATCCCAAAATATTTTCCATCTCTACTGTCATAGTAGAATATTTTATTTGAAATTTAATTGCCTTTTCTAATTGCTCATCAGTTAAATTTGGAGATTCATGTAATTTTTTTAATATATTATTCATATCTGAATTATCAATTTTACTAATCAATTCTTTCTTTTTATTTACATCTTTATTTCTTGTTGCTAATAATAATTCATTATAATATTTAGTAAATTCATTTTTAGCTTTATCTTGATTAGTATAATCATTATTAAATAAATAATCTAATGCCATGTAATTTTCTTTTATTTCATTATACATTTTTTTTGCTAAAAATTCTTCGTTAACTTGTAATAATTCACTTAAAGTTTCTAATTTTAAACGAAATGTTAAAGCACTTAATACAATAAATTTAATTTGATTATCTTCATTTTTATATAATAATCCAACATTAATCAAAGCATTCTCATTTGCTAGTTTTGGTTGTTCTTTTATAATATAATTTTGATCAATGCTTTTTCTTTTTTGTTGTACACTTTCATAAATATATTCAGCCATTTCTCTTTCTCTAGTATCATTAGCATCTTTACAAAATGCAGTTATAATTAATCCATGATTTTTAAGATAAAAATCAATTTTTTTAACATCAATATTAGTTCTCTTTGCTAATTCATAATCATTTAAACCATTCCTTAATAATAAATTAACTACTAATCTTGTTTCATCAATCATTCTTTTTATATCATTATATTCACTCATCGTCATCACTCCCTAATAATTTTAAGAATGCTTCACTCGGTACTTCAACTTTACCTATCATTTTCATTCTTTTCTTTCCTTCTTTTTGAGCTTCTAATAATTTTCTTTTTCTAGTTATATCGCCGCCATAACATTTAGCAAGGACATTTTTACGCATTGCTGAAATATCTTCTCTAGCTATTACTTTAGAGCCAATACTAGCTTGAATACTTACTTGGAACATTTGCCTTGGAATAACCTCTCTTAATTTCTTAGTAATACTTCTTCCTTTATTATAAGCAAAATCTTTATAAATTATCATCGATAAGGCATCAACTTTATTACCATTAAGTAATATATCCATTTTTACTAAATCACTTTCTTTATAACCAATTATATCATAATCAAAAGATGCATAGCCACTAGTTCTACTTTTAAGTTTATCATAGAAATCATAAACTACTTCTGATAATGGTAATTCATAATGGATATTAACTCTTGTATCATTAATATATTCAATATTCTTATAAATACCTCTTTTATCTTGACATAATTCCATAATACTGCCAACACAACTAGATGGGGCAATAATATTAGTATAAATAAATGGTTCTTTTATCATACTTATTTTTTCTCTTGGAGGCATTTTACTTGGATTATCTACAATAACTAAACTACCATCCGTTAAATAAGTTTCATATACAACAGTTGGACTAGTAACAACAATATCTAAATTAAATTCTCTTTCTAATCTAGTTGTAATAATTTCGCTATGAAGTAAACCTAAAAAACCGGTATGAAAGCCAAAACCTAAAGCTTCACTAGTAACTGGTTCAAAAGTAAGTGATGCATCATTTAATTTTAATTTATTTAAAGCTTCTTTTAATGCTTCATATTTATTAGCTTCGATTGGATAAATACCTGAATAAACCATTGGTTTTACTAAAGCATAACCTTCAAGTGGAATATCTGTTTCTCTACCAATAACTGTAATCGTATCGCCAACATGAACACTAGAAATATCTTTAATGGCCCCACTTAAGAATCCTACTTCACCACTAGAAAGACTATTTAAGTTTAATTCTTTTGGAGTTTTTACTCCTAATCCAGTAACTTCAAATACTTTATTAGTTACAAGCATTTTAATTTTATCTTTGACATTAATGACCCCATCAACAACTTTAATTAATAAGACAACTCCTTTATAACTATCAAAATAAGAATCATATATTAACGCTCTAGTTGGTTTTTCATCATGCACTTCAGGTGCTGGTATATATTCTACTACTTTATCTAATAATTCTTTAACGCCCTCACCAGTTTTACCACTACATAAAACAATATCTTCTTCTTTAAATCCTAAAACATCAATTAATTCTTTTTTTACTTTAGGAATATCGGCATTAGGTAAATCAATTTTATTAATGACCGGTATTATTTTTAAATTTTGATTTAATGCTAAATATAAATTAGCTAATGTTTGAGCTTCAATTCCTTGAGCAGCATCGACAACTAAAACTGCTCCCTCACAGGCCGCTAAACTTCTACTAACTTCATAAGAAAAATCAACATGCCCCGGAGTATCAATTAAATTTAAAGTATATGTAATATTATTATAAGTATAATTTAATTTAACGGTATTAAGTTTAATGGTTATACCTCTTTCTCTTTCAATATCCATACTATCTAAAAGTTGATCTTTCATTTCTCTTTTTGATACTGCCCCAGTAATCTCAAGAATTCTATCAGCGAGAGTACTTTTACCATGGTCTATATGAGCAATAATCGAAAAATTTCGTATATTTTTATTTTGCATTTCAAACACCAAACATATAATACCATAAATTATTATTTTTTTAAAGCATTTAAAATACTACTATACATAATTATTCTTTACTACTATTTTACATCTTTTTGACAACAATTATAATTTATGCTATAATACTAATCGTATATAAGGAGTCCCTTATGAAGTATATGTTAATTTATTATAATCGTAAATTAAAGAAATATGGTATAATTCGGAATATGCCAAATTTAAAATGCTTTAATCATTTACAAGATTTAACAGACTTTACTTCTAAATTTCAAAATGAAAATGATTTAAAAAACTATTTAATCAAAAATAATTTACTTGACAAAAGATATAATAATTTTGATTTAGGAATTATAGCAAAACAAAATAATAATCAAGCTAATTTAATTAGATTTGGTATAACTTATCAAGAAGACTTACCTTATATTGATGAATTATTTATCAAAGATTATTTTCAAAGAAATATTAGTGATATAACATTTTTAGAATATTTTATTGATAATTATTATGACTATTTAAAAAATACTAATTTTTTTAAAGAAGAAATACAATATTTAAAAACATCATATGATTATTTATTAAATGCTAAATATTTACAAGAAGATACTTCTAAATATTTAGATATATTTTTAAATCATTATATGTATCGAAAGAAAAATAATAAATATATTCGTAATAAAAATCAAATAAGAGAACTTGGAATGTTTATACATAGTTATGAAAAAAATATTCATCCTAATGATGAAATAAATATTGAAGAAATTAATTATGAAATAGCTAATTATAATGCTATATTAAAAGAAGCTAATATTACTTTAGAAGATAGAATAGCTTATGATAATAAAATTAATAATTTAGAAAAATTATTAAGAAAGAGGATGTAAAAATGGAATTACCAAAAATCAAAATTCTTGATGAATTTGATAAAACATTACGTAAAAAAAGTATGGAAGTTAAGTTTCCTTTAAGTGATGAAGATAAAAAGACAATTAATGATATAATAACATATCTTACCATGAGTCAAATAAAAAAATATTATGAAGAATATAATTTAAGACCAGGTATGGGACTAGCATTTATTCAACTAGGTATTCCGAAAGATATTTTTGTCATTGTTGAAGAAATAGATGAAGAAAAATTTGAAAATTATGTTATTATCAATCCTAAAATGATTAGTCATAGTGAAGAATTAATTTATGTTGGTGAAGGTGAAGGTTGTTTAAGTGTTAATAGAGATGTAGTTGGTATTGTTCCAAGGTTTGCGAGAATGCGTATTTCATACCAAGATATTGATGGTAATAATTGTGAAATAAGAGTTCGTGAAGATATATCAGTTGCATTCCAACATGAAATGGACCATTTAAATGGTATTCTATTTGTCGATAAAATCGATAAGAAAAATCCTTTTAAAGATAAAGAAAAAATGCGTGAAATTTAACGCATTTTATTTTTTTATACCACCCTTTTTATAATCTTTTAAGACATTAGTATCAAATTTAGTTATTTTTTTACTTTTATTTTTATATTCTTTAATTGCAATTTTAATTAAATCATCTAATAATTCACTATATTTTTTACCTGATGCTTCCCATAAATAGAAAGCAAGAGAACCAGGAATAGTATTAGGTTCATTTACGTAATATTTATTTGTTTTACTATCAATTAAATAATCAATTCGACATACACCTCGTAAATTTAAAACTCTAAATACTTCTTTAGAAGTTGCTTGAATTTTTTCAGTTAATTCCTTACTTATTCCGGCTGGTATAATTCTACTTGTACTGACCATACCTTTACTTTGATTTTTAGTTTTACCATTACCTACATATTTATCTTTAAAAGTTAAGATATCATTAGAACTTAAAACTTGCTCTAACGTACTTACTTCCATCTTTTCATAATTTCCTAAAACACTACAATTTACTTCAATTAAATTAGCAATAGCTTTTTCAATAATTATTTTATTATCATAACTAATGGCATCATTAATTGCATCTTCTAATTCATTTTGATTATGAACACATTTAATACCAATACTACTACCTAAAGATGCTGGTTTAACTATAACTGGATAACCAAGTTTATTTATTTCACTAATATATTTATCTTTATCTATTAAATATTCAGTATCAAAAAACCAAACATAAGGTACTACCGGAATATTACAAGCTGTAAAAATTTGTTTCATTACTACTTTATCTTGTCCTAAACTTGATGCTAAAACATTAGATGAAGCATAAGGAATACCAATAGTTTCTAAATATCCTTGTAATGTTCCATCTTCTACATTTTGACCATGGACAATAGGAATTATAACATCAACTTTATTAATTACTTTAGATAGTATTTTATTGTAATTAACTAAACAAAAATCATCATCTATTTTTTGTAATACAACTTTTTTGCATTTTTTAATTAATTCATCTAAATCTTTATAATTTTCAATATCTAATAATATATTACTTGTATACCAATCTTTATTTTTAGCAATATATATTGGTACAATATCATATTCATCTTCATTAATATTAGCAATAGCTTGTAACGCTGAAATAACACTTATTTCATGTTCTACACTTTGTCCTCCAAAAATAACTCCAACTTTTAATTTCATTTTTTACTTCCTTTCATTAAAGATATCTGGTAAATCATTTTCTAATAATATATATGCATCTTGTAATTTTAAATTATCAATTATTGTAAATGCTTCTTTAACATCATTAATTATTTTAATTTTATTATCCGGATAATTTTTATCTTTTAATCCTTCTAATATTGGTTTAGTTTGTTTTTTACCAACTAAAATAACTAAATCAGCTACCTCACTAATTTTACTACCAAATTCATAATTTTGTCTATATTCATCATTACCAAGCTCTATCATACCCGGTGTTACTACTACTTTTTTACCATCCATTAAACTTAAAACTTCAAGGGCCATACTAGAACCAACGGGATTAGAATTATATGCATCATCAATAATAGTATAATTATTAAATTTTTTCATTTCTAATCGATGTTCAATTGGTTTTATTAAAGATACTCCTCTTTGTAATTCTTCATCACTCATTTTAGCATATTCTCCAAAAGCAATCCCCGAAAGTATGTTATATATATTTGGTTTACCTAATAATTTTGTCTTAAAATTAACTACTCTTTTATCTTTAAAATGAACATTAAAATTCATCCCATCTTTATCAATTTTTATATCACTAGCATAGATATCAGCTTCTTTATTATCAATACCTATCCATATTATAGGGCAATTATTTTTTAACTTATAATTAACTTGATAAGAATCATCTCTATTTAATATTCCAAGTCCATCTTTAGGTAAACTTTCAATTAATTCAAATTTACCTTTTTGAATATTTTCTCTACTTTTAAAAGTTTCTAAATGAGCTTCCCCAATTATAGTTAATATTCCATATTTAGGTTTTACTAAATCACATAAAAGTTTTATTCTCCCTCTTTTAAAAGCTCCCATTTCCGCAATAAAATAATCATTATATTTATCTAAATAATTATTAATAGTCATAATTAAACCATATTGCGTATTATAATTTTTAGGGCTAGGTAAAACATTATATTTAACACTTAAAATATCATTTAAGATATTTTTACTACTAGTTTTACCATAACTACCAGTAATACCTATCACTTCTAAATGAGGCATATTCTTAAGCTTTTTAATTGCTTTACTTTTATAATAATGAAATACATATTTTTCGATGGGAATATTAATAATATTACTAAGATATATTACTAAAAAATTTAAAGTTATTAATATATTAATTATAAATACATAATAAATATTAAAATTACTAGGTATTAAAGATAATAAATATAATACTATAATAGTTATAGATAATCTTTTAATTCTACTTGTTACTTTAAGTGGTATTTTTACTTGTTCTTTTTTTAAATAATTATTTTTATATATAAATAGTATCATATATACTATATTAATTAAAATTAAATATTTATTTTTTATAAATATATTTAAAATATTTACTATTAATATTAATACATCATATATATTTATTACTTCTTTAATATTTTTGAGTCCCCATTTTATATATCGATTATTTTCATTATAAAAATTTTGTTGTAATATATGTAAATTATGTTTACTTATAATATATATATATGGAATAGTAAATAAATAAGCAATTAAAGTCATTTTCTATTAACCTCCAAAAAATTATCTAACACAATTACTAATTCATTTATTCTTTCTAAATATGCGTAATGTGTCGCTCCATTAAAAACTACTACTCCGGCATTTTTAATTAAATTTTTTAATTCATAAGCTCTTTTTATTGAAACTGCTGTATCTAAATCTCCCCACACTAGTAAAGTTGGACACTTTATATTTTTAACATCTTCTTGTAAATTAGTATTAACAGCTTTAACTAAAACCCCTTTCATTATTTCACTAGCATTATTATAATCAGCTGAACCATTTTTCTTTCTTAAATAATTAGCTAAAAATTTTAAACATTTAATATTTTTAACTTTTTTATATACTTTAGTTTTAAATGATATTTTACTTACTTCAGGACAATATGGACTGGCAAGACATATTAATTTTTTTACTGGATACATACTTGCATATAATAACGCTATTCTTCCCCCAAATGAGTGACCAATTAAAATAATTTTAGTTAAATTTAATTTATTAATTACTTCATGAACAAATAATACATAATCTTTGGTATCCCAAACTTCTCTAGGTTCATCACTTTTACCAAATCCCGGTAAATCAATTATTAAAGTATTAAAATACTTAGGATAATACTTAGCAAGTGGCTCCATCATTGCAATATTTTGACCCCATCCATGTAAGAATACTATTGTTTCGTCTTTTTTATTATCACTAAAAACATAATTAATATTAATATCTTTAACTCTCATACTTACCTCAATTTTCTTTTAACAAATCTAATATAATATTATATAATTTATTATTTTCGGCATCAATATCATCACTTTCAATTTTATATGGTTTACCAAAAATTATTTTTAAATTTTTAGTTCTAAATTTATAATTACCTTTTATAGCAAAAGGAATAATTGTCGCATTACTTTTTTTTGCCATCGATACAGCACCATGTTTAAATGGTAATAAAGCATCTTTGGTTCTATTTCTTGTTCCTTCTGGAAATATTCCTAAGGCTAATCCTTTATTTAATACTTCCATTGCTTTATCTTTAGCATTCTTATCATGTATTTCTCTATTTACAGGAATACAACCAGTTCCTTTAAAAAACCATCTTGTTTTAGGATTACGAAAATACTCTATTTTAGCTAAATAATGAATCGGTCTATTAATATTTAATATAGGTAAAAATTGGTCCATTAAATGAATATGATTGCCACATACAATAATTGGCCCATCAGGTATAGTTGGTTTATTTATTACTTTAAATGGATAATAAAATTTAAATAACCATCCTAAACTATATTTTCCAAAATTAAACCAAAACATATTAAACTCATTCTTTTTATATGATTTAAAAATAATAAATATTATATATAAACATATTAAACTAATCAAAATATAAAACCACATCATAATCCTCCCATAAATAATATAACATAATTATAATAATTAGACTATTAAAAAAGTGCAAATAATGCACTTTTTTAATTTAATTTGTTATTATAAATGGGTCATCTTTTGTACCTAAGCTATTTGATAATTTTACGGAAGATTTTAAATAGAATACTGGACGAATAATAGATTTGGCTTTTAAGCCATACGATGCATTCGTTGGTAAACCATTACCATATGCAAACGAAGAACTTACACCTGAAAAATACATTTTCAACATTAACAATTCAATAGTTGAACTACTTAATGATTTATTATAACCATCTTTTTCAAAAGTTAACCATGAATCAAAATTGTATAAATAACCAGAGTCGCCACCGATGTATGAATATAAATAGTCATTAAAATATAACAAGCCTACTCTAGCATTTATAGAATTTTCAAAGCCATTTTCAATTGCATATACTTTATTACCATTAGCGGGTATATTTCCTGGATTTATATTCCTATCAGGAAAACCATATTTCCATTCGTGATTTTCATCTATTTTATTTAACCATTTGGCTTCACTCAAATATTTATAATAATTATTTCCAATAAATATATTACTATTACCTGTACTTCCTGTAATATCACCATTACTAATTCCATTAATTCGCTTATATATATTATTATCTGGCCATAAACATAAATTACCATTTTCGCCACATTCTTCAGAACTTGACTTATCATGCCACTCAAATAATGACGCATTCTCTTCTTTAACAGTTGTTTCTTTCATTAACGCTAATTGTCCATCTGATGACACTCCGATTATCCGGTACATATATTTATCTATTCCATCTCCATATGTATCTCCACCTTGAGTACATTCTTCTTTATTTGTTGTTCCAAAGCATATCCAATTATTTATATTAGATGTTCCTTGATATCTATATAAATTACCCTTTGGAGTACTACTTAATTTTGAAATATCTTTAACTTCATCTTTTTTATTTTGCATACATGTTCCCATATTGGTTTCATCACTACATACTTCTCCTAAAGAAGAATCCTTTGATGTCATGTTTATTATAAATGGATTATTATATTCCCCTGTTCCACTTTGCAATGTTATACCATTTTTTAAATAAAATACAGGGCGAGCACTAACAGAGTCATAATAAGTAGAACTATTATGTGGTTGTTTGCTATTCCATTCCGGATATTGAGCAGCATATACTAAGTCATAGTTTTTATATTTAGTCATAAACCAATCAAAATACATATCACCATTGTAACCATTTTTAAAATAAATCCATCCTCGTGAAGCAACATCTTGTGTTATTGGTTTTCCTCCTGGATAAGCATAATAATAATCATATAAATATTGTAACCCAAATCTCGCTTTAATTGTATCTCTAAAATTATTTTCTATTTCATACCAAGCATTTCCGGTTGAATCATTATAGTAATTAGATTCTCCATACTTCCATTCATGATTTTCATCAATTAAATTAAGCCAATTAGATTTACTTAAATATTCATAGTAATCATTTCCCATGAAGATGTTTGTATCACCATACGTACCATGTGTTGCTCCTTTACAATATTTTGTATTTGACTCGTTACATAAACCATTCAATCTTTGAAAAATTTGAGATTCAGGCCATGTACAACTTTGATTTTCATATGGACACCAAGTAAAAGTTGGCATTTTTTGGTCACCATAAGAATGAGGTGGCACCCAAACTGCCGGACTTTCTTTAACAGCAGTTTGTTTAATTAATGCAAGTTCTCCTTCAGGGGTTACTCCAATTATACGATACATATATTTATCTATTCCATGGCCATAAACATTTCCTCCTTGTGTACATGTATCTTTATCTGTTGTTCCAAAACATATCCAATTATTTACATTGTATCCTTGATATCGATACATTCCTCCAGTAATTTCTTGAGTTAATTGTTTATTTTTATCATTTTCTCTTAATTGTTTTATTATCGCAGGATTCATCTCATCTCCAACTTCAATATGACAACTTGGTTTATCTTCTAATGTTATATTTATATCTAATATTGTATTTGCTATTGCTCTTTGGTCTACTTCTCTATTTTCCATTACTACATCTGCTACTATTGTTGTATCACTATCTTTATTTGTTACAAATTTTACTGGATATGTTTGTATTCCTTCTTTTACATCACTTATATCTAATGTTATACTTTCTTTTTTATTTATATAAGCATTACTTGCTGTTAATATTAATTTTACATCTCCCTTTTGTAATACACTATACATTGTATTACTTACTTCTATCTTTAATGTTCCTTCACATATATATCTTTCTTCTGTTGTTGTTCCTTTAACACTTCCTCTTACTATTTCATGATTTTGGGCTTCTTTTTTAAATAAACTTCCTCTATCTTCTTCTACATCTGGTGTTACGGCATAATACTTACTTCCTATATGTCCTATTGCCATATCTGTTGGGGTTATTTTCATTTTTAAACTAGTTACTTTACTACTAAATGTTACTGCCCCTAAAGGTTTATTTGTTACATCATATCTTGCTGTACTTGTATCATTTGTACTTGATACAACATAGTAAGCATATGTTGTTCCTACTACTAATAGTATTAACACTACTAATATTGGCATTATTTTTATTACCATATGTTTCTTTTCTTCCATATATTCAACTACTTTCTATCTATAAGATAATTTTATATTACCCCCCGAAAATCAAGAAAAAACTGATATTTTTCATACCAGTTAAAAATTCTACTTGTCTCTACCCTACAACTTGTAGTATACTATTTACAGGAAGCGTAAGTTTACGCCGACTAGATTAGCTCGACGCTACCTAAGGTATTACTACAATAGGTGCGTCTTTTATTATGACTATAATTATATATAGCAATAAAATTATCACTATCATCAAAAATCTTATTAAAGTTTT
>CANQBF010000028.1 GCA_947588895.1 uncultured Bacilli bacterium
GAGACTATTAATAAAATGATAATTAGTATTAGAAATGAGATTAATAAATCTTTTTTCTTCATAATATCAAGCCTCCCTTCTTTTTATGAAGTTTGGCAAGCACTCAACAATTAAGTTTCCCTATAAAAATTATATCAAGCTTTCGTTCTTGACACAATATGTTTTATAAAGAAATTAGGACAATTTAGAAAACACACTTGCAGAATTTCTGAGTTATTCAAAAAGCGACTTGTAAAAAAGTCGTTTTTATGTTATTATGTATTTAGCAAGAAAATTTGCATAAAATAAAAAGGGAGCATTCAGTTTCATCAAGTTGAATGTCTACCTAAAATATATTTGGATTGACATTTAATTCAAAAAAAATGTGAATTAAGTGTCATTTTTTTATAACTACTATCATAATGATAAGGAGAAATAAAATGATGGTAATGAACTTTAGAACTTTTATAATAAAAGTCTTAGTTTTCACTATATCAAACCCCCTTTCTATAAAGAATGGAGATAGACACTCAACAACTGATATTCCCTATAAAAATATACTATTTAATAGTTACAAAAACAAGTATTCAAACATATTTTAGCAAGAAAATTAATGTATTGAGAATAGGAAATAAATAATATATTTCTCTTACTGATTTGGCAAGATGTGCTAACCCTGAAAAGTCAAAAATTCCAATCCAAGATTGGATTCATAATAAAGATGTTATATCTTATTATTGTTGGAAAATTTAAATAGCAGAAATTTCAAAGGTGTCGAATTCGACACCTTTGAAAACAAATCTAGTAGTAATAAATTTAAAATATCGCCTCAAAAATGGATAAAAGAACTAATGAAATAGGATTTATTTCAAAAGATGGAAGATATAGTATTTAAAAATATAGAATTAACATTCTGAGTGTATATATTTATTGTTATTACCAATAAGAAAAATAATTATAAATAAAAAATGCATACTTACAATCAAGTATACATTTTTTATATTTTATCAATTATTTACTTCTTTTTTTAATACTAATAAACCTAATGTACTAATACCTATTAATCCTAAATAGAAGAAAATATTAATATCAGCAGTTTGAGGATTTTCAATGGTCGTATCAGGTTTTGGCGGTAATGATGTATAAATATCAACACCATAATTAGCTTTAATATTACATGCCCATAAATATCTTACATCACTAGCATTTGAAGCATCAACATCTAATTCCACAAAATCAGTTGTTCCTAAAACTTTTCCATAATCAAGGACAGTAAATTTAACTAATATTTTATTATTACTTTTCTTAAATTCCCATTTATAAGTATATACTCCATCTGCATCGATTGTCGCAATAGTTTTTTTATCTTTTGTCCAATTATTAGCGGTTATAACAAACTTATCACCACTTTTTTGAGTCATAACTACTGCTTCCGTTAAATATTCAGCATCTTTACTATTTTCTTTTTTATTTATAGCAATTGATAATTCAAATAATTCGGAATTTTGATAATCATCTTTTTTTAATCCTACATAAACTTCTTCTGTAATTCCATCGCTTATTTTAGCTTTACTAGCTTTATTATATGGACCTAATTTCATTCCATCATTTTCTTCTTTTTCGCCTTTAAGATTCGTTATATTTGAAGATGTTTTAGTTTTCAATCCATAATTTTTTCCATCTTGCCAATCTTCATATTTCCATGTTGTTAGCGCAAAAACATTCAAATTTGCTATAAAAAACAAAAATGCAAACATTAAACTTAAACCAAAAATTTTTTTCATAACTCCCCACTTCTTTTCTACATTAAACTATATGATATATTTATTTTTTATAACACAATTATTTAATTTTTTGCATTTTTATTAATTTAGCATGAACTACAATTCTTTCTCCTCTTCTATTTTTACAAGTTGAAAGAGTTAAAAATTTATCATTAATATTAACTTCTGTATCAATTTTAGTTATATTTCTTTTTTTCATGGTATCTATCCATTTTTGTTTTTCGATATTATTATTAAAATTGGTTATTAAATAATAACTTTCTTGTTTAATTGTATAAATAGAAAATATTTGAAAAAGCATATTTTCATTTAATGTAGAAAAATAGATTATATAATTATCTCGATTATTTTGCCAATTAGAAGTTAAAACATTTTTAAGTGAACCAAACATTGTACCATCTTTTCGATGGTGTCCATAAATAATGGTATTATCATCTAATTCATTTATTTGATTACGATAATCCATAAATACCCAACCAGCAGAATTAGATTTATTATCAAAAGAATGTTTTAAATAATAATTATTATCACTTGCTTGAACAACTGGATAATTAATAATTGTATTTTTTACTTGAATATATCCTACTGTATTTTTATTTTTAGCTAGTAAACTTGAAAAATTTACTTCATAAAAGGGAAAAGTAACATAATAATAATAGTTACTATTTTTATTTGATGGTTCATTTACGAGTATTCCTTCTCTATTATTAACTGTTTTATTAATATTTATATCTATTTCTTTATTAATTTTTTTTACTTTATAATTATCATATGTCCATTTAAATATAACACCAAAAGATAAAATAATAAGACTTAAAAAGAATAGTTTTAATAAATATTTATATTTATATCTATATTTATTGTTATTTTCTTTATTTTGTATTTTAAAATATTCTTCAATAGATAGATATTTTTTCATAACTTCCCACCTGCTAAAATATTTTTATGAAATTAATTGTTAATATATGAAATTAAAGCATAATTGTTTTAAAAATAATTATTTTTTGGTACAATAAAAATATAAAGGAGAATGATATGCCAAAATTAAAATTAAAGAAGAATATTCAAAAGATATTAGGAATTATTGTTGTTGTATTTTTATTAGGTAGTATTGGATTATTTTCATATTTAAAAATTAGTAAGCAAAAAGCTTATGAGCAAACTTATGAATATAAATTATTAAGTAAAGGATATAATAATGATGAAGTTAAATTACTACAAAGTAAGTTTAAAAATGAACAATTAGATTATATTTTAAGTCAAGAAAAAAATGATACTTATCTAAATTTAGTTAAAGAGAAATATTTTATCTATGATAAATTTTATGATTATTTAAATTATTATAGTAATAATAATAATCTATCACTTACTGAAGTTATAACTAAAGTTAATACCAATACTTCAAGAGATTATTATGAAGAACCAATTAAAACTGATATTTCCAAAAAAGAATTAATGCTTGTTAATAAATATTATTATTTAGATGAAAATTATGAACCAGAAAATTTAGTAACTATACCTCTTACTTATGCTTATGGTGAACTTGGTAGTCAAAAAATTACGGAAAATACCTATAATGCCTTTTTAAATTTATGGAATGCCGCGAAAGAAGCTGGATATACTCTTGTGATTAATTCATCTTATCGCGATTATAAAAAACAAGAAGAAATTTATAACGAATATAAAAAACAAGGTACAGACTATGCTGATAAATATGCCGCTAGAGCTGGATACTCCGAACATCAAACAGGATATGCCTTTGATATGTTTGCCATTGGTACTAATAGTAAAAATTTTCATGAATCAAATACTTATCAATGGTTATTAGATAATGCTTATAAATATGGTTTTATATTACGTTATCCTGAAGATAAAGTTAATATTACTGGCTATTCCTTTGAATCTTGGCATTATCGTTATGTCGGAGTAGATGCTGCTACTTATATACATGATAATAATATAACATTTGATGAATACTATGTTTATTTTGTTGAAACACATTCATAAAATGTGTTTTTTTACCGTCAATTATTGACATTTTCTATTTAATTGTTAGTCAAAAGGTTTATAAATTAAAAAAATATGATATAATCATTGTAGGTGAAATGTGTGAATTATCCCAACAATATAAAAAAAGAATATCATAAAACAATTAATTATGCTAACAGAGGTATGGATTTAGAAAATATCATTAATGAAACAAATGAATATTTACTAGAAAAAGATATTGCTTTAATATATAAGAAACCTACTCCTATTGGTGTTGTAAGTGTTAGTTATGAAAATAATAAACAAATAATAAATAAAGCATATTTTGCTACTCAATCAACATTAGATTATAATGGACTATATAAAGGAAAATATATTGAATTTGATGCTAAGAATACTAATTCTAAAACATCATTTCCTTTAAGTAATGTTCATCCCCATCAAATTAAACATATTAGAAATGTTATAAGACATGGAGGAATAGTATTTTTAATTATTAAAATAAATGAAGAAATATACTTATTAAATGGTCCTGATTTTATTAATTTTCTTGAAAACTATAAAAGAAAAAGTATTCCTTATGAATATATTAAAGAATATGGTTATTTATTAGAATATAATTATATTAAAGGATTAAATTATATTAAGTATGTTAATATTATTGGAGGATTAGAAAATGAAGAAAAATAAAGAAAAAAAGAAAAAAGGAAGTATTTGGAAATTTTTACTTGGTATTATCTTAATTGGAGGAATAGGTATTGTTAGTATTATTCTTGCTTTTGCTTTATACATTGTCATTATTTCACCAGATTTTGAAAAAGAAGAATTATATCAAATTGAACCAACAATATTTTTAGATATTCATGGTAATACTATTGCTAAATATGGTGAAGCTAATAATACACTTATTACTTATGATGAAATACCAGATGTTGTTGTTGATGCGCTAATTGCTACTGAAGATTCAAGATTCTTCCAACATAAAGGTATAGATTTATTCCGTTTCATTAAAGCATCTTTCTTACAAGCATTAGGTAAGAATGATGCCGGTGGAGCATCAACCTTAGACATGCAACTTATTAAACAAACTTATACAGGTCGTGTTTCTCATGGTTTTGCTGGTATTGTTCGTAAATTTGAAGATGTTTATATGTCAGTATTTAAACTTGAAGCAAATTATACTAAAGATGAAATAATTGAATTTTATTTAAATAGTCAAGACTTTGCTTATGGTGCTGGTATTACCTTAAAAAGTAATAGTATTAGAGGTATTGAACAAGCTAGTCAATATTTCTTTGGTAAATCTTGTAAAGATTTGAATTTAGCTGAAGCTACTATCTTGGTTGGTATGTTTAAAGCTCCAGATAGTTATAACCCATATAAAAATCCTGCTAAAAGTCGTGAAAGACAAGAAACAGTTTTAAAATTAATGGTTAGACATGGTTATATTACTAATGAAGAAAAAGATGCTGTATTACAAATACCTATTGAAAACTTATTAGTTGGTCAAGATGATTCTGATGATAATTCAAATATAAGTCAAAATTTAGTTCAATATACCGCTGATGAAATTATGAAAAAACTTAAAATAAATGTTAAAAATGGTGGTTATATTGTTCAAACTACATATGATTTAAATGTTCAACAAGTATTATCAAATCTTGAAAATGGCGAATTATTTAAATTTCCTAATGACAGAATTCAAGAAGGTGTCGCTGTAACTAGTTCTAAAGATGGCTCAATTGTTGCTTTATCAGCTGGAAGAGGTTATAAAGCAGGAGGTACTGATAGAGCTACTAAAGCTAAACAACAACCTGGTTCTACTGCTAAGCCACTTGTTGAATATGCTATGTATTTACAACATATTAGTCAAAGTACTTATGATATGATACTTGATGAAAAAATGACTTACTCTGATGGTGGTTCAATTAGAAACTATGATGGTAGTTTTCAAGGATTAATTACTTTAAGACATGCCTTAGTAGATTCAAGAAATATTCCAGCTTTAAGAGTATTCCAAAAAGTTAATAGTAAAGATAAAAAATTAATGCCAAACTTTTTAAAAAGTATTGGTATTGATGTTGACAAAGAAGGTGTTTATGAAGCTGATGCTATTGGTTCACATATTATGGTTACTCCACTTCAATTATCTGCAGCTTATGCCGTATTTGCAAGAGGTGGCTATTATATAGAGCCATATAGTTATACAAAAGTTACTGAAGTTGCTACTGGAAAAGAATACACTAATAGTTATACTAAACAAAAAGTTCTAGATGAATCTACAGCATTTATGATAAATGACTTATTAAAAGATGTTTATAAAGGTAAAGCTGTAAGCGGTACTGATATTGCTGCTAAAACTGGTACTACCAATTTGGATTCTAGTGTTAAAGAGCAAAAGAAATTACCATCAAGTGCTAATAGAGAGGTTTGGATGGTTAGTTATTCTCCATCACATTCTATTGCATTATGGTATGGATATGACCAAATTTACGACGATGCTGCTGAAAAGAAATATTACTTAAGTAGTGGTGAAGGTTCATCTGCGAGAAGACAAATTATGAGTTCTTTAGCTAGTTCAATTCACGAAAAAAATAATCGCTTCACTGTACCAAAGACTATTACTAGTGCTAGTGTTGAATTAGAATCATTCCCTCCTCAATTATGTAGTAGTCATACCCCAAAAGATAAATGTGTGACTGAATATTTTGTTAAAGGAGCAGAACCTACTGAAGTTTCTAAACGTTATAGTGATTTAGATAATCCAACTAATGGTAGTTATACTTTTGCTGGTAATACAATAACCATTAAATGGAATCCAATTGCAACACCAAGTCCTATTGATACTTCATTCTTAACAAATCATTTTAGAGAATATTATGGCTCTTTTGCTGATAAATATTATCAAAAACGAATGGAATATAATGCTTCTTTCATTGGCAGTTTAGGTTATGAGATTTATTTAAAAAATAGTGATGGTAGTGAAACAAGATTAGGTTATACTAATAGTCCATTATTTAGTTATACTGTTCCAGCTGGAGGTAATTATACATTTATTGTTCGTTCTGCGTATTCAATTTTTAAAGATAACATGAGTTCAGGACTTACAATAAGTACTAAAACTATTGATTCAGGTATTGGGGATGTAACACCTAGTACACCTGAAAATCCTGATACTGATACAGAAAATGATGAAGGATTAAACTAAAAAATGATTGGCAAAACCAATCATTTTTTTAATTAATCAATTCAAATTTATCTTTACCTACTCCACAAACTGGACAAACCCAATCATCGGGTAAATCTTCAAATTTAATAGCTTCTTCACTATCTTTATATAAATGGCCACATATTTTACAACGATATACTTTAGAATTACTTTCTTCAATTTTACTTTCTATATATGTTGGAGCATTCTTTGGAGAAGTTCCTTTCATATTAAATCGATAATAATCATAAGTTAAAACTATTTCATTTTCCTTACAATTTGTATTTGTTACTCTAATTAAAAATATATCATGAGTTTCAGCATTCATTTATCTAAAGCTAAGTAAATATATTTTGTTGCTTTTTTACTTATTTTTTTATATTTTTGCGTTCTTTTACAACATCATATAAAATATAAAAACAAAAAAAGAACTTAATTATCTCAAAAGGGCTATTTGAAATAAAATAAGTTTTTTTGTATTTACAACAAAACCAACATTATTATCATTAATACTAGTAATTACTATATAAAGTCCATAAGTTAATTTACGAAATATTTTATTATCCATAATTACCTAATGGTATTCATATTAATTATTTTAGCTACTTCTTCTCTAACATGGTCAAATGTAAATGGTTTAGCAAGTACATCAACAATTGGATAAGTAAATGCTCTATCAATTCTTTCTTTTTGAACATCACCAGTAATAATAATTACAGGTATTCTATTAAATAAATTATTCTCTTTAAAATAATCAAGAACAGCAAAACCATCAACAACAGGCATATTTAAATCAAGAAGCAATGCAACAATTGAATCATCAATATTATTTTTAATAATATCTACTGCTTCTTTTCCATTTAATGCTACTATTGTTTCAAATTGGTCTTTAAATGCTCTATCAACAATATTACTTATTATTTTTGAATCATCAGCTACTAATATTTTTTTCATTTCTATCACCTATCCTAAATATTTATTAGCAAGTTCTGTATATTTATTAACTTCCTTTATTAATTTATCATACTTTGCTTTAACTTCATCAACATTATTAGCTTTACTTGCTAATTCATGTTCATAAGCTATATCAGCTAAACTTTTGAATCCTAAATATTTAGAATCACTTTTTAAAGCATGAACTAATATAGCATAATCAGCCATGTTTAATTCATTTTTATATTTTTCAATATTTGGAATTCTTGTTTTATTTTCTTCTAAAAAACTTTCTAATGTTTCATCATAAAATTCTAAATCTCCCAAAAGTTCTAAAGCACTATTTAAATCAACCCCATTATCCGTTAAAATACTAACATCTCTCATTTTATACCTTCCCTCTATTATCATTATAACACTTATAATAATAAGTAGCAAACGAATTAAATTGATTTTTCTTTAAATTTTTTTAAAAAAAGATAGAAGTTATATAAAACTTCTACCAGACTAACATCTCGAACACTATTGGTTCAATGATTTATAATTTTTGGCTGATTCTCTATTTTTAGAAAATCAAAATATACTAATAGATAACACTGACAATCTCTATCAATATATACAATATAATTAAATCATATTTTTTTTAGTTTGTAAAGTTATTTCCAATAACTATTTTTATATTCTTTATAATAATGTAACCATCTTTTACGAAGCATTAAATATCTAGCTATATTTTTATCACATTTAGCATCCATTGGTTTAATAACATTACTCCATAATCTTAATACATTTTCTTTATATTCATTATTATCTATATATTTTTTTATAATACCTTTAGGTACAAAAGACAATAATACTTCTTTATCTAAAAATTCAAATTCATGTTCTTCATGATTAATTAAATCATCTACTAATACAGAAACTAAATTCTTTCCTAGTCCAGTAAGATAATAACTACTTCTTCCTTGACGAGCATTAATTTCTAATACTTTAAAAGTATTATCTTTTTTATCATATTTTAAATCAACCTCAGCAAAACCACGATAATTAATTTTTTCTAAAAATTCTTTAATAATATTTACTTCTTCTAAAACATTTCCTTTAGTTAAATTTAAACCATTAATTAATACTGCTGCATTACCTACCATGCTCTTAGTTCTCTCTTGTAAACCAATTTGAGCAAAACTCATAAACTCAGCTTTTCCATAACTATTAACATAGACAACTGCATCAAACAAATAATCATCGCCACCAGTTATAAATTCTTGAATAATTAATTTATCAGTATAACCATTTTCATAAATTAATTTAATTATTCTATCTACTTCTTCTTTTGTATCTATTTTATATATTTTATTTTTTCCTTCAAAATCTAAATGATTATATATAACAACATTAGCTGGTTTAACAATAACTGGATAACTTAATTCTTCTAAATTAATTTTATCATTCTTTTGATAATATATTGTTTTAGGAAATTTAAGTTTACTATCTTTATAAGTTTTATAAAATATTTCTTTATTAGTTAATGACTTAATAACATCTAAACTAGGTATATTAAATAAATAATTCTTTTCTAATTCTTTTTTATTTTTACTGATAAATTCACTATATGTTTCATTTGTACTAATAAGTAATATTTTTTCATCTTTATCTTTAGCAAACTCTTTTAATAATTTTAAAAATCCTTTTTCACTCCACATCTCTTTATTATAAGAAACATTTAATATATTAGTATATTTAGTAAAAGATAATTCCTTAGTTCCAATAACATATGGTTTAACCTTAAATGCTTCATAACAACATCTAGCCATATAATAAGCATTCGCATCAGTTCCTAAAATAAGTACAGTATTTTTCATATCTACCCCCTAATATTTAACTTCACTTTTTTCTTTATTTTCAATATGTACTCTTGGTACTCGATTAGATATTAAAGAATATAAATGATAAGCATTAACTCCTAAATTTTGACATACTTCTCTTGGACTAATTATATTACCAAATATTTCTACTTCATCATCTATTTTAACATCTTCATCTACTAAAACCATAATCATATCCATACAATCACTAATAATTTTATATCTCTTATTATTAATTACAACATCTCCATAATTTTTATTTACTCCATCAGCATAACCAACTGGTAATGTCGCAATAACTGCATCTTCTTCACATTTATAACTAGCTTCATATCCCACTATTTCGCCTTTTTTAGCATGTCTAATACTAATAACTTTTGTATATAAAGAGAAAGCTGGCTCTACTGCAAGATTACTATCTAATATCGATTCACTAATATTATTTTTCTTAAGATATTTTTCTCTTTTTAACATTCTTAATTTATCTTTAAAACTATCACTATAACTAATATTAGAATTATACCCATACATTAAGATACCTAATCTAATACCAGTCGTATAGTCACATTTAGGGTGTCTTTCTAAAGTTAAACTTCTTGCAAAATGAATAATTGGAATATTTTTTATATCTAAATCACTAATTAATTCATAAACTTTTTCTAAAGCTATATCATAATATTCATCTTTAAAACCAGAAGTCGCAAAATGAGTAAATAACCCTTCTAAATATAATTTATCATTACTTTTAATTATTTTCTCTACTTCATTTATCTCATCTTTATCTTTTAAACCTAATCTATTCATTCCTGAATCAATAATCATATGTATTTTTAATTTATTCTTAAATTCTAAACCATTTAATTTCTTAACATAATCTAAATTATCAACAGCAATAGTAATATCATTCTTACTTGCTACAATAGTATCTTCTAAATCAATTGGTTCTAATATTAATATAGGTATATCAATATAATATTTTCTTATTTCTAAAGCTTCATCTAAAGAAGAAACAGCTAAATAATTAATTCCCCCTTTAATAATGGAATTAATTATATGAATACCATGATTATAAGCATTATTCTTAACTACCCCAATATAATATTTATATTCATTATATTTTTCTTTTATTTTTTTTACATTATTTTCTAAGATATCATTATTAATTAATGCATATGTTTTACGATACATAACATCCTCCTTTAAACTTCTTCATTAACAAAAAATATTTCATACCATTTTAAAAATGCATATATAGTCCATACTTTCTTATATTGAAATTTTTTATTACTAGTACAATTATCTAACATTTTAATTATTTTATCTTGTTTAAAAAATAAACTAGCATAATCACTTGCAAAAACATCTCTTACTTCATCATAGAAAGGACTTTCACATATCCAACTACGAAGAGGAACTGGAAAACCTAATTTTCTTTTATTATAAGCTTCAGTAGGAATTACTTTTTTAGAAGCTTCTCTCATAGCTAATTTAGTTTTATTTTTTGCTATTTTATGCTTCATTTCTAATGTTTTAGCCATATTAAATACTTCTTTATCAACAAATGGTACTCTTACTTCTAAAGAATTAGCCATACTCATACAATCCCCTTTATGAAGAATATCATTTACTAACCAAAAATTAATATCTATAGCTTGCATTTTATTTAAATTATTTTCATCTTTATTTTTATTAAATATTTCTTTTTTAATATCTTTATTTAATATTTTACTCTTCTCTTTTAATATTTTATTTCTTTCTTTTTCACTAAATATTTTACTTATACCAACATAATCATCTTCTAATTTATAACCTCTTCTAACTAAGAAATTACGACCTCTAAATTCTGGTGTTAATTCTAATAATTTAGCAATACCATGTCTAATAAAGTATGGTATTTTATTATACCAAGATAAGTCAATATTTTCTAAATAAGTATTATATCCCCCAAAGAATTCATCTGCCCCTTCACCTGATAAGCATACTTTAACATCTTTACTAGCTTCTTTAGATAAAAAGTATAAAGATATTGCTGATGGGTCACTAAATGGTTCATCCATATGATAAATAAGTTTAGGTACTACTTCTAAATATTCTTCTTTGCTAATTATTTTACTTTTATTTTCAATTCCTAATTTATTAGATAAATCTTTAGCATAACTAATTTCACTATACTCTAAATCATTATAACCAACTGTATATGTCTTATTTGGTTTAGCTAAAGATACTATATAAGAAGAATCGACACCACTAGATAAAAATGAACCAACTTCAACATCACTAATTTGATGATGTTCTACTGAATCTTGCATTATTTCATCTATTTTATTAACTACATTATCTAATGTATCTTCTTTAACATCAAATTTAACATCATAATATTTCTCAATTGTAATTTGATTATCTTTATATATTAAATATGAACCAGCAGGTAATTTATATACTCCTTTAAAAAATGTTTCATCTAAAGGATTAAAACTAAATGATAAATATAAAGGTAGTGCATCAAGATTAATTTCTTTTTTAAAATCAGGATTATCTAAAAATGCTTTTATTTCAGAGGCAAACATAAAAGTATCATTAAATTTACCATAATAAAATGGTTTAATCCCAAAATTATCTCGAGCACAAAATAAAGTTTTATGCTTTTTATCCCAAATTGCAAAAGCAAACATACCTCTTAATTTTTTAGGTAACTCACTACCCCATTCTTCATAGCCATGAACTAAAACTTCCGTATCCGTTGTCGTCTTAAAATGATGTTTTTTCTTCTTTAACTCTTTAGTTAAATCCATATAATTATATATTTCCCCATTAAAAATAACTACTACATCTTCATTTTCATTATATATTGGTTGATGTCCTCGACTTAAATCAATGATTGAAAGACGACGATGACCTAATGCAACATTTTTATCGACATAATAACCGGCATCATCTGGACCACGATGTTTGATTCTTTCAGCCATTTTTTCTATTATTTCTTGTTTATTTTTTTCTTTATTAACAAAGCCAACTATTCCACACATATAATCCTACTTTCTAAATTTTATTAATAATATTTTTCCATATTTAATAAAACTCATACTTTAATTTTAAATAATTCATTCTCTTAAGTCAATAATTTACCACCAAAAAAGGTTCAATATTATGAACCTCTTACTGTATTTTGAATTTCACATTCAATATCTTCTAATTCTAATTTTACATATATATCTGTATTTGATAAATAATCTTGTATTACATCTCTATTTTGTAATTCTAAATATCCTTCTATATATTTTGTTTCATTTCCTGTTAATGTGAAACTTAATGTACTTGATATATTCTTTGATACTTTCATATAACTTAAATCTACATCATCATTTGAATCTTGAATACTTAAA
>CANQBF010000029.1 GCA_947588895.1 uncultured Bacilli bacterium
ACTGTTTTTAAAATTTTGAGTGTTTTCTCTTTTATTTTAGAAAAAATTTATTTTCCCACATCTAGTTTACTACATCACCAATCATAATATTATTGACAAAAAAATAATAAAAAAGTATAATACTTTTTACTAGAAATTGGGAGATATTATGCAATATGATGCAAGTAAATTAAGGGAATACATTCAATCATTAGATACTATTGGAAAAGATTATGATTTTGAATATGAAAGTGCTAGTTTCTTTGAAATTGATAAAATAAAACCGGAATTATTTATAAAAAATAATATTGATGAAAAAGATTCTTTAACGATTATTAATGCTTTATTAGAACACGATGTTATGCCAGATTATTTTAATGACTATACAAAAGATAGTTTAATTGAATTAGCTATAAAAAATAAATGTTCTGTTGAATTTATCAAAGAATTAATTGATATTGCTAGTAAATATAATTTAGATATTGTAGGAATTGGATCAAAGTCTTTAAAATTAATGATTGCAAAAGATTATTCATCAAATGGAATCTTTGATGTTATTAATAAATTTTTTGAATATGGTTATAATTATTTAAATGATGCTGAATTTAATAGTGAAATAGTAGGATATTTTAAAAATAGTTCTAAATATAATTTTTTTAAATTATTAAAATTAGTAGATTATGGAAAAAAAGGTTATCAAGAGTCAATAAGTAATGATCTATTTGTTATGTATCAATATACTGCTATTAATCCTAAAAATATTGTTACATATTTATTACCAAATATTAATAATGATACTGAAAAAAATATGGAAAAAATTCGGCATTTCTTTAAATGTGATTTTGATAGAACAGTTAAAATGATTAATTACATTAGTGAAATAAATTTTGAAATTACTAAAAATTCTAAGGCTTATAATGGTTTAAAAATAATTTTAGAGATATTATTAAGTCAACATGAATTTATATTTCCTGATGCATTATATAATTTGTTTTGTAGTTTAATAGTTCAAAAAGATATTAATTTATTAACAAGCGTTTTAAATTATTTTAATGAAAATGATTTTGATTTTGACTATTATGGAAAAGCTATGTTAGATGTAGCTTCTAAAACTTTCAGCAAAAAAGAAATAAATTTATTAAGAGAAAAATTAGTAAAATATGGTTATAAAGAAGAGAAGATTAATATAAAAAAGATAAAACATATAGAACAAATAAATCAAGTAAATAGTAGTGAAAGAGAAGATTTAAATAATCAAGATGAAAAAAGAAAAATAAGTGCTATAAATGAAGAGTTTCAAAATCAAGGAAGAGTACTAAATTATATTAGTTATATAAGTATGCCTGGAGTAGGTAGAGATGAAGAAATAGAAAATGTATTTCTAGGTCTTGCTAGAAGAAATGGCTCTATAATTTTAGTTGGTGAATCAGGTGTAGGTAAAACGGAAATTGCAAATCGTTTAGCTTGGCAAATCCAAAATAATCATTGTCCTAATTTCTTAAAAGATAGAATAGTTATTGAAATTTCACTTAATAGTTTAATTGCTGGTTGTATTTATCGTGGTTCATTTGAACAAAAAATGAAAGAATTATTTAATAAGACTAAGAAATATAATGCGATTGTTGTTATCAATGAAATTCATAATATTTTTGGTTTAGGATCATCTGATGAAAATAAGTTTGATTTATCAGAAATGTTAAAGACTGAAATTGAAGAAGGAAATATTCAAGTAATTGGAACTACTACTAAAGACGAATATGATAAATATTTTGCAAATAGTGCTTTAAAAAGAAGATTTAAAAAAGTGGATGTTAATGAATTAGATGAAGGATTATTATTTAGTGTATTTGAAAAACATATAAATGATTTATGTGAAATATATAATGTAACAATTGATAACAAATTAAATATAGATAAAATTATTGATATTATTATAAATAATACTAAAAAAAGATGTCGTGTTTATAATGATAGAGAAAATAATCCAGCTTTAGGTATATCTATTATTGAAGATGCTTTTGCTTATGTTCGCGTTTATAATAAAGAAACTGTAACAATAGATGATTTCATTTATGCTTTTAGAAGTCAAGATCGTATCTATGAAACATCTAAAAACAATGCTGTTAGTGAATTAGAATTTTTAAAACAAGAAAAAGGATTAATTCGTAAAAGAGCAAATATTATTGATATAACATCATTAAAAAGATATTAAGAATTAAATGTTTATGGGAGTAATAAAATTTAATAAGTTATTAGAAAATCATTTACTTTTTAAAGGGTTTTTGATATACTAATACACGAGTAAATTTATTACTCCTTGCTTTATTTTAAGTAAAGCCGAGTAGACCATAAGGAGGTGGAAAGATGACTAATTATGAAGTTATGTTTATTATTAAAGCAACATTAGATGAAAATAGTTTAAATAAACTTACAACTGAAGTACAAAAATTAATAACTGACAATAAAGGAAAAGTTATCGAATTTAAGGATATGGGTAGAAAAAAACTTGCTTATCCAATTAAAAAGGAAGTTAGTGGTTTCTATTATTTAATGAACGTTGAAGCTGTTCATGAAGTTATTCAAGAATTTGATAGAAAACTTAGAATTAATGAAAATATTTTAAGACATTTAATATTAAAAAAAGAAAGTGAGTAGTACATGAATAAAGTATTATTAGTAGGAAGACTTACAAAAGACCCAGAACTTAGAACTACCCAAAGTGGTATAGCAGTTGCTAGATTTACTATTGCAGTTAATCAAAATTTTACTAATCGTAATGGTGAAAGAGGAACTGACTTTATTAATTGTGTTGTTTGGGAAAGACAAGCTAGTAATATAGCTAAATACTGTCATAAAGGTTCATTAATATCAGCTGAAGGTAGAATCAGTAATCGTAGTTATGATGCTCAAGATGGCACTAAAAGATATGTTACTGAAGTTGTATGTGAGAATGTTAACTTTTTAGGTTCTAAAAGTAGTAATGATGAAGCTGGTAGAAATGATTATCAACCACAAAATAATTATCAACCAAATGATGTAAATGATAATAATATGGAAATGGCTGATTTATCAGAAGATCCTTTTAAAAGTTTTAGCGAAGAAATCACTTTAACAAATGATGATTTACCATTTTAAAAAGGAGGGATAAAAAATGGCAGAATTTTTCCGTAAGAAAAAGAAAATATGTCAAATGTGTGCTGGAAAAAGCGTAGATTATAAAGATGTAATGATAATTAATAAATATATAAATGAAAAAGGTAAAATATTACCTAGAAGAGTAACTGGCGCTTGTGCTAAACATCAAAGACATATTGCAGAACAAGTAAAACATGCAAGATTTATGGCTTTAATACCATATGTTAAATAAAATCCGTAATTGGATTTTTTTTAAAAGGAGGTTTTATGCAATATTTAAATTTTGATTTACTATTTGATATCTTAAATGATATAAAAAATAAAGAACCAGTATCTACAAAATATTTAGCTTTAAAATATCGATATAGTGAAAGAACTATTAGAAGATATTTTAGAGTATTAAAAGCAAATAACTTAATTAAATTAGAAAGAGCTGGGCAAGATTTTATTTGGTGTTTAAATATATAACTTTATCTTAAAATATAGAGTTTTATTTATGAATAAGATATTTATACAATTAATAATAATTATATGGTATAATAAAAAGTAGATTTAGGAGGCTAACTATGAAAATTATTTTACTTGAAGATGTTAAAGGTAAAGGAAAAAAGAATGATATAATTAATGTTAGTGATGGTTATGGTAATAATTATTTAATCAAAAATAAATTAGGGGTCTTATATACTAAAGGTAGTAGTAATGTTTTAAATAAAGAATTAAAAGAACAACAAGAAGAGGAAGATAAATTAATTAGTAAATTAAATGATATTAAAAAACAATTAGAAAATAAAACCATTAAATTTAAAGTAAAAACTGGTAAAGAAGATAAAGTATTTGGTAATATATCAAGTAAACAAATTCATGAAAGTATTAAAAAATTAGGATTTGATATTGATAAGAAAGCTATAAAAATTGATTCTAATATTGATACTTTAGGTGTTCATAAAGTATTAATTGAGTTACATAAAAAAGTTACATTTTATATAAATATTATTTTAGAAAAGTAGGTGAAAATAAATGGCAAGAGAAATGCCTTCAAATAAAGATGCAGAAATGAGTTTGCTAGGAATAGCTATTGTTTATAACAATTATGTTGATGATATTTGTGATGAAATCGTTGCAGATATGTTTTATGATGCCAAAAATAAAACTTTATTTGAAGCCATTTATGAACTCCATTTAAATAATACCCCAATTAATATTGGAACATTAAAAGATGTATTAGTAGCTAAAAAGAAATTAGATAGTGTTGGATTAACTTATATAAGTGAAGTAATTGATTCTGTAATTACTCCATCTAATTTAAATTATTATATAAAAATATTAAAAGATAATTATACTCGTCGAAATTTAATTGAAACGGCAATTGAAATTGAAAATAATGCTTATGATAATGATGATGTAGGTAATGTTTTAGAAAGTGCCGAAAAAAATATCTTAAATGTTGCAAGTACAAGAACAGTTAAAGATTTTATTCCGTTAAGTGAGCTTTTAAGAAGAACTCAAGCTAAATTAGAAGAATTATCTAAAACTAAAAAATTAATTACAGGACTTGAAACTGGCTTTTATGATTTTGATAAGATTACAACGGGATTTCAACCGGGTGAACTTATTATTTTAGCGGCTCGTCCTGGTATGGGTAAAACAGCTCTTGCTTTAAATATGGCAACTTATGCTGCAACTACAACTAAAAAAGCAGTTGCTATATTTAATCTAGAAATGCCTGCCGAACAATTAATAAATCGTATAATAAGTGCTCAAGGTGGTATAGAGGGATATAAATTACAAACAGGAAATATGCAAGATAAAGATTGGAAAAGATATAATGAAGCAATGAATACTCTTGCTAAAACCAATCTATATATTGAAGATAATTTAAGTGTTACAGTATCTGATATAAGAGTAAAATGTCGTAAGCTTGCTAATATGGAGGAAGGTCTTGGTTTAGTAATAATTGATTATTTACAATTAGTTACAACTGGAAATAAGAAAGTTGAATCAAGACAAGTAGAAGTATCTGAAGTATCAAGAAGTTTAAAAATGATGGCTTTAGAATTAGGAGTTCCAGTTATTGCTTGTGCCCAACTTTCAAGAAGTGCTGAAAAAAGAGAAAGTAATATGCCAATGCTTGCCGACTTAAGAGAGTCAGGTTCTATTGAACAAGATGCTGATATGGTATTATTTATTAATCGTAAAGATTATTATGTTGCTAAAAAAGATGCTAAAGAAACTATTGTACCAGCTGAACTTGTTTTAGCAAAACATCGTAAAGGTAGTTTAGGAACAGTTGATTTAATATTTGAACTAAATAAGAGTGCATTTAGAAATATGGAGAAAATAGAGGAAGATATTTAATGAAAATAAAAGATATAGTAATAGTAGTAATAATTTGTATATGTATGTTAGGTATATATTTTTTAGATTTAAAGCCAAATACTAAAGATAATGTTAATAATATATATAATGTATATTTAAATGGTAAAATTATTGGTAAAATCAATGATAAACAAGCATTATATACTTTAATAGATGAAAAACAATCTTTAATTAAAGAAAAATTTAATGTTAAAAATGTATATCCACCAAAGAGTTTACAAATAGTAGAGAATTATTCTTATGATAATCAAATAAATAGTATAGATGAAGTATATAATGTTATTGAAAAAGAACAAGATTTTACTATTCCAGGATATGAAGTAACATTTTCCTTAGATGGTAAAGAAAAATTTAAAGTAAATTTATTGGATAAAAATATTTTAGATGATGCAATAAAAGCTTTTATTTATGCTTTTATTGATGAAGAAGATTTTAATGACTATATGGCAGGAACTGTTGAGCCATTAGAAGATGCTAAAATTAATTATAGTAATTTAGATATATTAGAAAATATAACTATTAGAGAAAAATATATTTCAGTTAATGATAAAATTTATGAAAATAGTGAAGAATTAGCTCAAAGTTTATTATTTGGTTTTGATTATAAAGAATCAAATTATACTGTTAAAGAGGGAGATACAATCGAATCTATTTCTGAAAATACTGAGCCTCCATTAAATGTTCAAGAATTTTTAGTAGCTAATCCAAAGTTTACTAGTAAAGATAGTTTACTTACAGTTGGAGATACAGTTAATATTACATTAATTAATCCTCAAATTTCTTTATCTTATACTATAAATGAGATGAAAGAAGTTGAAGAACAATTTGATAAGAAAGTTGTTAGAGATAATACTAAACCATCTGATTTTTATGAAATCACTACTTTAGGAGTAACTGGTTTATCTATTCAAAAGAGTCGTTATAATGTTGTTAATGGTGAACCAAATAGTCAAGTAGATATTTATGAACGGACAGAAATTAGAAAAAAAGTTGACCAAGTTACTACAAGAGGAGCTAAGTCTGTTTCATATGGTAATTTAACATTTGATGGTTCTGGAACAGGTTGGTCATGGCCTACTGGTGTACCTTACATGATAACAAGTGAATTTGCACCAAGATGGGGTAAATATCACAATGGTATGGATATTTCCGGTACAGGATTTGGCTCAAATATTTATGCTGCTGGGGATGGTGTAGTTGTCGCCGTTAATACTGGTTGTCCAGATAAGGGCTATTATGGAAATAAATGTGGTAATACATGGGGTAATTATGCAATCATTAACCATGGCGATAATATCTATACTTTATATGCTCATATGCGTCAAAATATTGAGGTTAAAGTAGGTCAAACAGTTTCTAAAAAACAAGTAATTGGTCATATGGGTAGTAGTGGTTCATCAACTGGTACTCACTTACATTTTGGTTTATCTATTGGTATGCCATTACAAGGTGGTACTTTCAAAAATCCAAGGGAGTTGTTCAAATAATGAAAGTATGTGTTATCGCAAGTGGCTCTAAAGCTAATGTAACTTATGTTGAAACTAAAAATCATAAAATTTTAATTGATATGGGTAAAAATAAAACATATATAGCTAATGCTTTAAAATCAATCGGGGTTAATCCTAAAGATATTGATATTATTTTAATTAGTCATTTACATAACGACCATATTTCAGCATTAGAAAATTTTATTAAATCATATCCTGCAACTTTATGTATGCCCTTAAAAATGTTTACTTCTTTTGAAAATATTAAAGATTATCCGCATATGAAAATATATGATGGTGAAGAAATAGATTTTGACGATATTAAAGTTTATGCTATTAAATCAAGTCATGATGCCGTTGATTCAAGAAATTTTATTATTGAAGAAGGAGATACTTCCATTGTACAAATTACTGATACAGGATATATAAAAAGTAAATATTTTAAATTACTGCAAAATAGAGATATGTATTTACTAGAAAGTAATCATGATATTGAGTTATTAACTCATGGACCATATCCGGAATGGTTAAAAAAGAGAATTTTAAGTGATGAAGGCCATTTATCTAATCAATCAGCGGGATTTTATCTTTCGAAATTAATTGGAGATAAAACTAAGAAAGTTATGTTAATGCATTTAAGTGAAACAAATAATAATCCCCAAATTGCTTTAAAAACAGTTAAAGATTCTTTAAAAGAAAATGAAGTAACTTTTAAAAATATTGAATGTGCAAGTCAAGATGTTATTAGTGAAGTGATTAATTTATGATAAAAATTATTTGCGTAGGTAAAATAAAAGAAGAATATTTAAAAGAATTGATTAATGATTATAAAAATAGAATAAATAAATATCATAAAATAGAAATTATTGAATTAAAAGATAATGAAGATATTAAAAAAGAAAAAGATGAAATATTAAATGTTATGAATAATAATGACTTTAATATTGCTTTATGTATCAATGGTAAATCTTATAATAGTGTTGATTTTGCTAATCATCTTGCCAATTTATTTATTAGTAATAGTAATATTACCTTTATTATTGGTGGTTCAAATGGCTTAAGTGAAGAAGTTTTATCTTTATGTAAGGAAAAGATTAGTTTTTCCACACTTACTTTTCCTCATGGCTTATTTCGAGGCATTTTACTAGAGCAATTATATCGATCTTTTAAAATTAACAATAACGAACGTTACCATAAATAGAAAGGAATAAAATGAAAGCTTTAAATAATATTAAAGATTTAAAAAATTTAATATTTGACTTATCCTTTGAAGCATCTAATTTACTTGAAGAATATCAATATGAATTAAATATTTTATTAGAAGTTAAAGAAGATTTAAATAATAATAAATTATCTAGAATAGTTAGAAAATATTTCTTTGATAAATATCGAATCAATGTCGAGAATAAAGATATTATAAAATATAAAGTAATAATTGAAAATGATATCTATATTACTCAAAAACAAATAGTTATAACTAAAAATAGAGAAAAAAATTTAACTAAAACATATAAAATATTAAAATCATATGAAATTATTAATGAAGAAACAATAAACTATATAAAAAAAGAATTAATATGTTTAGGTTATGATAATAAGACAATTATTACGATGATGGAAAAAATTAGTATTAATAATGCACTAAATAGTAAAAAAACAAAAGACTATAAACATAGTCATAATATTCATGAATTAATAGATATGTTATATTCGGGATATGAATTAATACCATTAGATAAAGATATAAATAGTAATAAAGATAGATTAAATAATGAAGTAAAGCATGTAATTAACTTACTCAAAGAAAATTCTTTTAAAGTAGTAAAAGATAATATGGTATTAGAAAAATATTATAATTTTAAAGAATTAAAATATATTTATGCTAAATTACTTAGATATTATCAAAAAGCGATGATGGATAATGTTAATTTAATGGTAGATGATAGAGATTTTTATTTTGATAAAGAATTATTATTAACTCTTAAAATTGAATATTTTGATGCTTTAAAAAAATATAAATTTATAAGAAATTTATATGATAATTTAGTTAATAAAGATTATGATATAGATACTGCTATAGAAGATTTATTTGAAGAAGAATATGATGTGAATAAATTATATTATAGTAGTAATTCTAATGAGCCAAATAAATGTTATTTTGTTAAAGATTTAATGGATATAAGAGAAGAAGCATTAGATACGATCCAATATTTAATAAATAATTTTAAAGAAGGTAATATTAATAATACCAAGAAATTAACAACTGGAGCTTTAGAACTTAGATATGACCAAATAAGAATAATTTTAAGAAGAATTAAAGGAAATTGTTATAGTGTTTTAGGAGTTTTTATTAAAAAGAGTGATAATATGCATGATTTATATACGATGATAATAGATAGAAAAGATGCAGAGATAAATGATGAATATAGTAGGGGTGTAGAAGAATATTATAATAATTATATAAATATGAATAAAAGGAAAGGTTCTAGATAATTGTATATTTAAATTAATTATGTTAAAATATACAACCATGGAGGTTTTTATATGGTTGTAATATATAGAAATACACTTTCAATAACAAATATTATAGTTAAAGGAATGAAATATAATGTTTGAAAAGAAGTATAAAGCTGATTGTTTAGTTTTAGCAATGACTGGGTATAAAAAAGAAATTAAAGATGATATTAATCCAGATTATTCAAGATTTAAAATTGATGGTAAATGTATATTAAAAATTTTATTATTTACTAAAAAAAATAATATAGAAGAACAATCAATTTTAAAAGGAATTACTGATAATATTGATTATCATGCTAATATTTATTTTAATAAGGAATGTTTTGTTTACTTTGATCCAAGACCTATATTAGGATTTGCTAATTGTAGCTTAAATGATAAATTAACCTTTGAAGAAATTTGTTTATTAGAATATAATTTGAACTTAAAATATAATTTAATTTCAAGAGATGATATGTGTCTAAATAGAAAGTGTAGAAAATTAATTAATAAGAAAAATAGGAGATTTTAAGTATGAAAAAAGCAAAAAAATATACTGCTAGTGATTCAACGGACAAGGAAATAATATGATAGGTAATGATTGGGATGAAAAATTACAAGTAATTGAAAATAGTAATGGTTTCAAAAATTTTATGACAATGATAAATAATAAATATAATACAAGTATTGTTTATCCACCAAAAAACTATGTTTTCAATGCTTTAAAATTAACAAGTTATAAAGATACAAAAGTAGTTATAATGGGACAAGACCCTTATCATGGTGAAGGAGAAGCTCATGGTCTTTCTTTTAGTGTTCAAAAAGGAATAAAAATACCACCTTCACTGCAAAATATTTATAAAGAATTATATGATGATTTAGGTATACCTCCTAAAAAAGATGGCGATTTAACTAAATGGGCTAAAGAAGGAGTATTGCTACTTAATGCGGTTTTAACTGTGGAAAAAGATAAACCAGCATCTCATCGTAAATTAGGTTGGGAATTATTAACTGATTATATTATAAAAGTTTTAAATCAAAAAGAGGAACCAGTTGTATTTATTCTTTGGGGTAATTTTGCAAAAGAAAAACAAAAATTAATTACTAATCCTAAACATTATATTATAACTAGTGCTCATCCATCACCATTTTCGGCTAGTTACGGCTTTTTCGGCTCTAAACCATTCTCTAAAACTAATGAATTTCTTATTAAAAATAAAATAAAACCGATTGACTGGAGTCTTTAATCTCCATCATCGGTTTTATTATTATAATAACTTCTTATTTTATAATTAGAAATTTTAGAAATTACATTATAAGGAAATGTTTTTAATAACCCATTTGATGTAACAGCATTTTGATTAAACATGTTTTTAGCACCCGTTAATACTTCATCAATTTCTCTTAAATTTTTCATATATTTATTAAATTCATTATCTTTATTTAAATCATTAAAATCACTATTTAATTCATTAATTAATTTAACTGCTTCATCTAATTTTAAATCTTTTTCAATATTACTATTAATAAAATTATCTGGTGCTATAAATTCTTTTAAATAATCTTTTTTACCTGTAACTTTTTTTATTGATGTATTAATATTAATAATTATACTTTGTTTCTTTTCTAAATTTTCTTCAATAATACTTTCTGCTTTTTTCATTCTTTCTTTATATTGATTTAATTTTGATACACTTGTAAAATAAAGTAACAATAATGCTCCAATAATGGCAACAATAACTATAATAATTAAAAATAAATTCATGCTAATCCTTCTTCCTTTTTATCTTATCAAATATTTTACTACCTAATATTTCTTCTAATTCTTTTTTATTTAATAAATAATATAATATTACTAATATAATTCCTATAATGCCTACTAATAATATCAATAATATTCTATTTACTATATTATTTATTATAACACTATATCCAATAGAAATTAATATCATAATAATATAAACGATAAATAATTTTGGTAATTTTTTAATTGTATCATGATAATTTAAATGATATTTAATTTTTAAAACTACTAAAGGAATAATTAAAGAAGTTAAATAACCTAATATAGTTGAAGTAATTGCACCATAATATGGATATATATGTAATTTATCAAATAATAATATTAAAGGTACATCTAAACAAATATTAACAATTAAACCACAGAAAATAGATACATATATTAATTTTGATTTATTAAGTCCTTGAACACCATTGCATATAAGTATATATAAAGCATCAACACCAGCAGTAATAATTGAATATTTTAAAATAATTGGTCCAAACTTATTACTTGTACCATAAAATATAGTCCATATTTCTCTTGAAAAAACACTCATAAAGATAGCTAAAGGTAATGCAACATAGAAAAATATTTGTAATGATTTATTAAATATTTTATTTACTCCTTCAATATCCCCTTTAGTATTACTTTTGGTAACACTAGGAACTAAACTTATGGCAATACCAGTAGCAATACTTGTTACTATAACATTAAGTTTGCTTCCCCAAGTAGTAAATACCCCAATAATGGCTTCAATATCATTAGGATTTAATCCTAAAATATTAAGACCACGATTAAGTAAAATCATATCAGTCATATTATATAAATTATTTGCTCCATTTAAAACAATAAATGGAATAGCATACATAATAATTTTAGTTACTATTTCTTTTCTTTCTATTTTACTTAAATTACTTGTATCTACTTTTTTCTCTTTTTTAACTTTAAATAATTTGTTAGCTAAATATAAATAAGCTACTAATGCACCAAGAGTAGCACCAAAAACAGATATACCTATCGCTGTTTTTAAACTTAAATGAAATACTTTTAAAGTAAGAAAACTACCTGCTAAAATAACAATTACTCTTACAACTTGCTCTATTACTTGACTAAATGATGGAGCACTAATGTAACCATGACCTTGTAAATATCCTCGACTGATAGAAAGAATAGGGACAACTAATATGGCAAAAGATACACATCTAAGTACAAAGGCAATGTCTTCAATTGAATTACCTTGAATCATATCACCTTTAATAAACATTGCAATTTCTTTAGCAAAAATAAATAAACCTAAAAATAAAATAATAGAAAATATTGTTAATATTTTTTTTGCTATTTTAAACATATATTCTTTTTCAACATTTTTATTTAAAGCATTATATTCACTAGTAAGTTTACTTATTGCAAGTGGTATACCAGCAGTAGATATAACTAAGAACAAATTATATGTTTGATAAGCATATCCATATAATGCTCCACCTTTAGCACCAACTAAAGCATTAAATGGAATAGCATATATAATACCAATAAATTTAGAAACAAATATAGCAAGGGTTGCAATAATGGCTCCTTCCATAAAACCACTTTTTTTCATTTTTTTCATAATATAAAATCTCCTACATCTATTATATTGGAAATTTAATTTTATTTAAAGTCTTTTTATAACAAATTTTCAACAAAATATTGACCCGAAGTTTCAGCAACAGGTTCAGGCCACGTGCTTTAGCACGTAAATCCTTCCAG
>CANQBF010000030.1 GCA_947588895.1 uncultured Bacilli bacterium
ATGCCTTTATTTTACTTTCATTTTGTTTTAAATAAGTTACATCTTGAATAACATAATCAACACCTAGAAGACCCATTTCTGGAAACATAACTCCTGCATCAATTATTATTATCTCATCTTCATGAGTAATAACATACATATTTTTACCAACTTCACCAAGACCACCTAGGGCAACAATACTAGTTGCACTTTTTTCTTTCATAATTTCCCTCTTTCTTGTAATTAAAAGTTTTTTAACTATTAATAATTATACCCTAAATTACCTTTATTGTCTATAAAATCTTTATTTTTTAACTAATTCTCGATGTAAAGATTTAATTCTATTAGTATATAATTTACCACCATTTAATACATCTTTATATTCTTTACTTTTATTATCTAAAGTATTTAATAAATTTTGATATTCTTCTAAATTACCTTGACATATTAAAGAACTAATATAAATTATTATATCATTTGTTAAATTATCATTCATATATTCTTTATAACCTGATGCAATTAAAGGAACACCATTAACTGCTACTTTTTGATATATAGCTTTCATAATATTATTATCATTATTTAAAACAATACTAGCATGCCAAGTATTAATTTTCGTATAAAATTCATAACAATCTCTTTTAATTTTACCTTTAAATAAATTTTGTTTATAAGATATATTATTATACTTACTATCAAATTTACTATATTCTTTATAAACATCATTAATAGCGGTAAGTATTAAATTTTTATATTTAGGATTATTAATTATTTGATATAAATCATAACATTTTTGAGGATTAAATTGACATAATTTTTTAAAAGCTAAATAAATATTATCATCATTCAAACTATAAGTATATCTTTTTATTGTAGAACTAGGTAAAATATTTGATGTTTTAAGGCATATACCTTCATTATAAGAAATTTCTAATATATCTTTTTTATCACTTGAAAGAATAATACTTTGTAAAATATTTTTTTCATTTTTATCATTTGTAAATTCTTTAATAAATTCCATAATTTCTCCCTAAATTAAAAAATATTCTATCAGTGGAAGATTTCTTTGTCAATATTTAATTTTTAATATCTAATTCTGTAAAAAAGTGTTTTAAATAGTTGTAAAGTTTGATATTATTAAAGAGGTGATATTAAATGGGCTTATTTGATAAATTAAAAAATTTAGTTAGTAGAAAAGAAGAAGTAAAAGATAAAGAAGAAAAAGAAACAATTGAAAATTATGAAGAAGGATTAAAAAAGACTAGAGACGATGTAATATCTAAGTTAAATATTTTAGGAATTAAATATACAAAAGTTTCAGAAGAATATTTTGAAGAATTAGAAAGTATTTTAATTATGGCTGATATTGGAGTTAATACAGTTATGAAATTTATGGATAAACTTAGAGATAGAGTTAAACATGAAAATATTACAGATACGAATTATTTAAAAGAAGTAATCGTAGATGAATTATTAGTAATTTATGTTGAAGGAGAAAGTTTATCGGATAAGATAAATATTAATCCCAATGGTCCAACAGTTATTTTAATGGTTGGTGTAAATGGGGTAGGTAAAACAACCACTATTGGAAAACTTGCTTATAAATATAAAGAAGAAGGTAAAAGTGTTATGCTTATTGCTGGTGATACTTTTAGAGCTGGAGCAGTACCACAACTTAAAATATGGGCCGAAAGAACTAATTCTGAATTTTATGGTACTGATGAAAGTGATGCCGCTAGTGTTATATTTGAAGGACTTAAAAAAGCTAAAGAAGATAATATAGATATTGTTTTAATTGATACAGCTGGAAGATTACAAAATAAAGTTAATTTAATGAAAGAATTAGAAAAAATTAATAAAGTTATTGGTATGCATGTTGAAGGAGCTCCTCATGAAACATTACTAGTAATTGATGCTGCAACAGGTCAAAATGGGATAATGCAAGCTAAAGCTTTTAAAGAAATTACTAATATTACGGGAGTTGTACTTACTAAACTAGATGGTACTGCTAAAGGTGGAATTGTTTTAGCAATTAAAGAAGAAGTTAATTTACCAGTTAAATTCATTGGTTTAGGCGAAAAAATGACTGATTTAAAACCATTTGATATTGAAAATTATATTTATGCTTTATTTAAGGATGTGATATAATACTATGGAAAAATTTATTTATTATAATGAATTATATTTAATATATAAAGATTTAATAAATGAAAAGAATAGAGAAGTATTTGATTTATATTATGGTGAAAATATGACTATGCAAGAAATTGCTGATTTAAAAAATATATCTAAAAGTAGAGTAGGAATAATTATTAAAAGAACTACTGAATTATTAGATAAATATGAAGATAAATTAAATATTCGGAAAAATAATGAATTAATTGATAAAGCAATTAATAGTAATAATATTGATGAAATAAAAAAAATATTAAATAAAATAATTAAGTAAGGAGGATATATATGTTTGAATATATGGGAGATAGAATAAGTAAAGCTATTAAAAATATTCGTGGTTTAGGTAAAATAACTGAAGATAATATCAATGATGCTGTAAGAGAAATAAGACTTGCTTTACTTGAAGCTGATGTTAACTATAATGTTGTTAAAGAATTTGTTAATAATGTTAAAGAAAAAGCATTAGGTATGGAAGTTATGAATAGTTTAAAACCTGATGAAATATTTATTAAAATTGTTAAAGATGAACTTGTTAGTTTACTTGGTGGAGAATATGCACCTCTTAATACTACTGATAAATTTGTAGTTATTATGTTATGTGGTTTACAAGGTAGTGGTAAAACTACGGCATCAGGAAAACTTGCTAATTTACTTCGTAAAAAATATAATCGTAAACCATTACTAGTAGCTTGTGATATTTATAGACCAGCAGCGGTTAATCAATTAGAAGAAATAGCTAAATCATTAAATATACCTATTTTTAAAAAAGATAATGCTAAAGTATTAGATATTGCCAAAGAAGGTATTGAATATGCGAAAAATAATGGCTTAGATTATGTAATAATTGATACTGCAGGACGTTTACAAATTGATGAAGAATTAATGCATGAATTACAGGAAGTAGAAAATAATATTCCATTAAATGAAGTATTGTTAGTAATTGATGCTATGATGGGTCAAGATGCAATTAATGTTATAACTGGATTTAATGATGCTTTAAATTTAACTGGTTGTATTTTAACTAAAATGGATAGTAATACTAAAGGTGGAGTTGCTTTATCTTTAAGACATTTAACTAATGTTCCAATTAAATTTGTTGGTGATTCTGAAAAAATGGATGGACTAAGTGAATTTTATCCTGTAAGAATGGCTGAAAGAATCTTAGATATGGGTGATATTTTATCGATTGCTGAAAAAGTTGAGGGTATAATTTCCGAAGATGATGCCATGGAACAAGCAAAAAAAATGCAAAAAGGAACATTTGATTTAGAAGACTTTTTAAAGACATTTAAACAAATAAAAAAATTAGGACCACTAGAAAATATTATTAAAATGTTACCTCAAGCTAGAAGTATGGGACTTAATAATATTTCGATTGACCCTAAAGATTTAGCTCATATTGAAGCCATTATCTTATCGATGACTCCTTATGAAAGAAAACATCCGGAAATATTAAAAGCAACACGTAAAATACGTATTGCTAAGGGTAGTGGTAGAACAGTTGAAGAAGTTAACCGGTTATTAAAACAATTTGAATCAATGAAAAGTATGATGAAAAGTATTAGTAATGGTAATATGAAAATGCCATTTTAATATATTTTTCTTCCTTTAGCTAAAACTTTAACTTTTTCATCTAAAGATTCTTGATAAAGATTAACATGTTGGTTTGGAATAATTCCAAGCCTTTTTATATTCTTATAATATTGTTCATTACTATTACAATCAAGATTAATTACTTTTTTTAAATAATCTTTACCTAAATTAAAATCTTCCATAAATTTATAGTATAATTCAATTGCATATATACTACCTATTAAAGATAATAATTTATTATTTGAATAATCTTTTAATATATATTCAAAATCTTTTGAATTAAAAGAACCAAGTTTATTAGCATAATATTTTAAAGTTTTATTTTTTATAAAATTACCATTTACTTGCTCATAAGCATCTAATTTATTTAAAGTATTTATTTCATTACTAGCAATAATTGTTGAATTAAAGTATTGTGCTTTTAAATATAAAGCATCACTATCATTAGTTTGATGATAATAATAATCTAAAAATAATATTTCTAATAATGTAACATCAAGTTCACAATAATGCGTACAAATAAAATTTGGATTCATAAAACCAACAATATTATGTTCTATTTCATGAATTAAACTAGCTATATCTTCAATCGTATTATTGCGATTAATAGTTAAAAAGCCTTCATTTTTACTTCTTAAAAATATGGTATTACCATAAACTTCTGATTCTTCATTATAAGGTATAAATTTTATATGTTTTTTTCGTTGACGAAATATTCTTTGAAAATTACCATAAAAAGGATGACCTATATATTTAAAAAAGTCATTAGCTAAATCCATTAAATCATCGTTAGATAAAGAATTTTTACGAAGATATGGTGTTTTAATTTCTTTATTAATTGTTAAATTATCAAATTCTTTTAAATCATTCATTATATAAGAATAAGGTATATGAATTTCTTTTGTTTGAGAGTATATAGCAATTAATGGCAAATCTTTATTATTTGCATATTCATAATATTCTTCTTCAATATAATTAGTAAGAAGTTCAATATCATATATAATATCTTGTTTTTTATATAAATCTTTTTCTTTATAATAACTTTTCTTTAATTCTTCTAATCTTAGTTTTAAATCATCGATTGTCCAATTATATTTAACCATAACCTACACCCTCATCACATATTTATAAATTAGCATAAATAAATGTAAAATACAATATATTTTATTATTAAATTTGCAAATAATGCAAATTTAATATATAATTTTATTGGGTGATTAAATATGCCTATTGAAAGTGTGGAAGAACCAATTATTGCGATTAGGGTAAGTCAATACCCGACTGATGAAAAGAAAGAATTTTTACTTTTAGGAAGAAGTAATGTTGGTAAGAGTAGTTTTATTAACACATTAATTGAAAGAAAGAATTTTGCAAGAACTTCATCAAAACCGGGTAAAACGCAAACTTTAAACTTTTATTTAGTTAATCAAGAGTTTTATTTAGTTGATGTACCTGGTTATGGTTTTGCTAGTGTTTCTAAAGAAACACAAAAAAAGTTTGGGATAATGATTGAAGATTATATCAAAACAAGAAAAAATTTAAAACATGTTTTTTTACTGGTAGATTATCGTCATAAACCAACAGAAGATGATATCCTAATGTATAATTATTTAAAATATTATAATTTAAATATTACAGTAGTAGCAACAAAGTATGATAAAATTACTAAAAATAAAAGAGTTAAACAAGATAAGTTAATTAAAAATACTTTAGGATTAAAAGAAAATGAAAACTTTATTCCATGGTCTACAATTACTAAAAAAGGTCGAAATGAAGTATTAGAATTAATTAATAATTATTTAGTAGAAGAGTTATAGAAAGAGAGATAGTTATGAACAAAAAGGGTTTTACTTTAATTGAATTATTAGCAGTAATTGTATTATTATCAATTATTGTTGTTATTGCTGTACCATCAGCGATTGGAATATCTAGAAGTGTTAAAAAACAAATGCTAGAGAAAAAGATTACCATGATTGAAGAAGCGGCAGAATTATATGGTCAAGATAATAATGATACTATATTAAATAGTTCCGAAATGTATGGAGATTATAAATGTATTACTATTAAAGCAGGAATATTAGTACCAGAATACATTGATAAAGATAATCCTAATGAAACAAGAGATTGTGGTAAAATAGATGCTACTACAGGAGAGGTTAATGCTAATTGTATTGTTGATCCAAATGATGATACAAAATACTTAGATAATGCTGAAATAATTATTTATTTAAGAAATCGAAGAGTTAAAGCAGTAATGAAATATGAAGATTTCAATAGTGATGCAAAGTGCGATTAATTGAGAGAAAAAAATGAAAACTGTTTGTTTAATTGGAAAACCAAATACGGGTAAAAGTAGTATATTTAATAGACTAATAAAAGAAAAAAAAGCTATTATTATGGATGAACCTGGTATTACAAGAGATAGAATTTTTGGAGTAGTTAATTATCAAAATAAAAAATTTAATCTAATTGATACTGGGGGATTACATGGGGAAAATGATAATTTCGATAAAGATATTTTAATGCAAGCAGAGCTTGCCATAGATGAATCAGATATGATTCTTTTTGTTGTTGATGGTGAATGTGATATTGATGCCACTGATATAAAAATTCGTAATATGTTAAAGAAAAGTGGTAAAGAAGTTATTGTTTTAGTAAATAAAATTGATAATGAAAAAAGAAAATATAATATTTATAATTATTATGAATTAGGCTTTGAAACGATTATTCCTGTTTCAGCTGAACATAATTTAGGTTTTAATGCTTTACTAGCCCTAATAACTAAAGATATTAAAGAAGTAGAAGATACGATAGATGAAGCAATTAGATTTTGTTTTATAGGTAGACCTAATACTGGAAAGAGTTCTTTAATCAATGCTATTTTAAATGAAGATAGAGCAATAGTTAGTGATGTAGCTGGTACGACGATTGACGCTGTAGATACTAAATTTAAATATAATAATAAAGAATATATAGTAGTAGATACAGCAGGTATGCGTAAAAAAGGACGTATATATGAAAATTTAGAAAAATATAGTTTAATGCGTAGTATGAAAGCTATTGAAGATAGTGATGTTTGTGTTTTAGTTGTTGATGCAAATACAGGAATTATTGAACATGATAAACATATTTTATCTTATGCAATTAAAAGTGGTAAAGGTATAGTTATTGCTGTAAATAAATGGGATACTGTTAAAAATCCTAATGAAGATATAAAAAAATGGAAAAAAGAATTAGAAGTATATTTTAAATTTGTGCCATATATTAATTTTGTTTTTACATCAGCTAAAACAAGAAAAAGAATAAATGATATAATTATGGAAGTTGATAGAGCTTATGAAAATAATAATAAAGAAATAAAAACAAGTTTACTTAATGATATTATTGCAGAAGCAGTTAGTTTACATGAACCACCTTCTTATAAAGGCAAGAGATTAAAAATATATTTTGCATCTCAAACTTCTAATAGACCACCTAAGTTTACATTTCATGTCAATAATAAAAAATTAATTCATTTTAGTTATGAAAGATATTTAGAAAATAAAATTAGAGAAAATTTTGATTTAACTGGAACACCAATTGTATTACAATTTAAAAATAGAAATGATAAATAATAAAAGGGGTTTTACTTTTTTATTATTTTTTTTATAAAATTTTAATTCCAAATTATTGACACGTAATTAATAATTTTGTAGAATAAATATAGAAAATATAGAGGATATATTGGATATATTTTGGAAAGTGAAAATTTGAAGGAGGAAAAAAATAATGGATAAGAAAAACACAATATTATTAACTGTAATAGCAGTAGCGACATTATTAGTTGCAGTAGTAGGAGCAACTTTTGCCTATTATTCAGTAGCTACAACAAATAGTACAAGTAAGATTACTGTTAATGCTAAAGCTGACCCAGTTGGAGCTATAACATTATATAGTCCTAATACAGAATTAGGTATGACTATTACTCCAACCGATATGGCACAATTTAATGAAGATAGACATTATTATGCTTTAATACCTACTGCTGATAATGAAGCTGATGAAACTACGACTGTTGGACGTTATGCTACTAAACAACATAATTATACAATGGCTCATGCAGTTTTAGTTGGAGGTAATGAAGAAACTGGTTATACTTGTACAGCTCAGTTAAAAATCACATTAAATACACCAGAAGGTTCAATGGGCAAAGTATTACAAGAAGGAGACGCTATGCTTTATTTTACAACACACCAAACAACAATGAAAAGGTCTGATGAAACAGACTATAAAAATACACAAACTTTAGATTTGTCTAAAATAAAAGGTGAAGGTAATACAGCTCAATTTGTATATGACATAATCTATAAAGTAAATGGAAATAATGTTGGTAAAAATCGTGAAGCTAATATTTATGCTGATTTAGAAATTAACAATAAAACTAATAAAGACCAAAAATATTTAGCTGGAGCTTCTAAAGGTGAAGGTTTAGGAACTGCGGGAGCTACTTTAACAGTATATATTGAATCTACAGATTTTAATTGTACTATTGATCCAGAAAAAGCTAGTTAATAAATCCATTATCTAAAAATAAAATTTTCAATTAAAAAGAAGTATATCTTCTTTTTTTTTACAATTTTTTGTAAAAGATAAAATATATATTCAAAATAAATTGACACAATAAAAGATTTTTTGTAGAATTATAGTAGATAAAATAAATAGGAGAGGATAATATGGAAAACGGAAAGAGAAATACAATTGTTTTAACAATAATAGCAATAGCTACTTTAGTAGTTGCAGTAGTAGGAGCAACATTTGCTTATTATTCAGTTGAAACAAGAGATACTACAAGCAAAACAACATTTACTGGTACTAATAATCCAATTGGAGCAATTACATTGACAACTCCAGTTACGGATTTACAAATGACTATTACACCAACTGATATGTCAGGTACCTTTACACAAAAAAAGTTTTATGCTTTAGTGCCTGGTACTGCAACTGAAGCACCAAGTACGTCGGTTGGACAATATGCCAAATCAAAGAAAAAACATGAAATTGCTAAAGCTTCTTTAGTTGGTGGTAATAATGAAACAGCTTATACTTGTACTGCTAAATTAAATGTTACTACATCTGGAGAAATGGCAAGTGCATTATTATCTGGTGATGCTTTTCTTTATTTAGAGGCCGCAAATGCTACAATTGAGGGTAGTTCTAATCTTACAACACTTGATTTATCTACTATAAAAAATGCAACTAAAACATATAATATAGTTTATAGAGTTAATGGTTTAACTGAATCAAATAAACTAGCTCATATCTATGCTGATATAGAACTCAATAATACGGAAAAAGATCAAAGCTATCTAGCTGGTGCTTTATCACCAGATAAAACTAGACCGGGTTCAACATTAATAGTAAATATTACTTCTACTGAGTTTAAATGTACAATTGATAATCAAAAAGCAACAGCATAATAAAAACCATATAAGAAATACGATTAAGTATTTCTTTTTTTGACTTTAGAAATTCTAGAGTCTTTAATCTTAGTATTTTTTCATTTGCCCACAATATTATAAATATAATACCTATATTATAATAGGGTGTTAAAATGATAAGTTTTTATGTTAATTCTTCGTTATATGTTCAAGTATTAATTGCAACTTTAATGACATGGGGTATTACTTCTTTAGGAGCTTCATTAGTATTTTTCTTTAAAAAAATTAATCAAACTATTTTAGATGGAATGCTTTCAATGTCAGCAGGAGTAATGATTTCAGCTTCTTTCTTTTCTCTTTTAAATCCAGCGATTAATTCAGCTACTAATTTAAATATGAAAGTATGGCTTGTATTATCTTTAGGTTTTTTATTTGGGGGAATATTTTTAATAATATGTGATAAAATTTTTGAAAAGTATTTAATTAAAAAGAAAAAGAAAAATATAACTGGTGCTAAAAGAAGTTTAATGTTAATGTTCTCAATAACTTTACATAATATTCCTGAAGGACTAGCTATTGGTGTAGCTTTTGGCTCAATTGCTTTTAATAATGGTGCAACATTAGCATCAGCTTTTATGTTAGCAGTAGGGGTAGGTATTCAAAATTTTCCCGAAGGTTCATCAGTTAGTCTTCCATTAAGACGAGAAGGTTATAGTCGACTTAAAGCTTTTATTTATGGTATGCTTAGTGGTATCGTGGAAGTTTTTGCTGGTTTAATTGGTTGTATCTTGGTATTATATATTGAATGGATTTTACCTTTCTTTTTAGCTTTTGCAGCTGGAGCAATGATTTATGTTTCTGTTAGTGAACTTATACCAGAAAGTCAAAAAAATGAAAATAAAAATATAATGAATTTGTTTGCAATTATTGGATTTGTAATAATGATGATTTTAGATATTATGTTTAGTTAAATTTTCTATTGTAAAAATTGAATAAATAAGTTAAAATTAAAATAGTGATGGTATATGAATAAAAAAGGATTTACACTTATTGAATTAATTAGCTCTATAGTAATACTAGCATTAATTTTATTGATAATATTACCTTTAGCTAATAATATTGCTAAAATGGTTAAAAGTCAGCAAAAAAATAATATTATTGATGAACTAGAAGTAAATGGTGCAAGGTATGCGTTTGACAGTGGAGAAACTATTTTCTTTGTAGAGGATTTACTTATGTATGGTTATATGGATAACGAAGAAAATAAAATAGAAGATCCAACTGATAATTCTAGTATGAATTGTTATGCAATTAAAGCTAGCAAAGTTGGTGATTATTATAAAGCAACATTTACATCAGAAGAATTTAAAACAGCAGATAACAAATGTGATAGAACAAAATTGAAAGAATATAATACACAAATTACAATTACTAGTAATAATGGTGTTAAAGATAATGAATGGATGAGATTAGTTGGTGACGTTACATTAACTGCTAATATTAAAAATTCTAGTATTACTTGTAGTAATTTTGTAAATAATGGAGCATCTAGATGTGTATGGAGTGATTCTAATGGAAGTTCAATTGTTGGTTCAAATATAAGACAAATTCAAATACCTGATAATTCATTAATAAATTCAAGATATAATTTTCAATTAACAATGTATGAAGGAGAAATAAATATATTACATACTAGTTTTGCTATGAAAATAGATAATCAAAAACCTGAATTTTCAAATCTAAATTCTAAATATGATAGTACTACAAAAACTTATAGAATTATAGCTACTGATGGAATGGGTTCTGGTATTGCAGGTTATTATTTAGGTAGTACAACTTCTAATTGTGCAAGTGCAACTTATCAAGAAAGTAATGTTATTAATAATGTAAATAAGGGAAATTATAAAGCATGTATTAAAGATAAAGTAGGTAATATACTTGAAGTAAATGTAACAATTTAAATTAATATTTATTTGAATTAAATATGTCAAATAAATATTGTATATAATTGACAATAATAAATAATTATTGTAATATTTAAGTATAAGATAGAGGTGAGAATAATGAAAGGAATAAAAAATAATAAGAAAGGTTTTACGTTAATTGAATTACTAGCAGTTATTGTAGTACTTGCAATTGTAATGGTACTTGCAACAACAACAGTATTACCATTAATGAATGATGCAAAGAAAAACTCATTTGCCATTGAAGCAACTGATGCTATAAATGCTGCAACAGATTTAGTTACTATATTACCATTAAATACTATATCTTTAGATCCTTATAGTAGTAAACCAGCTGATTATAATCTTACTCCTAATGCAGCTGCTGGTACAAGAACGTATTGTTTTTCATTAAAATTACTTGCAGAAGTAGGAATATATAAAAAGGATATAAGCTATTTTAATGGCACAACTCCAGAATATGAAGGTAGAGTAAAGGTAATTGAAAATTTAAATACTAATCAATATACATATGAATTAGAGATGCGTAATGCCAATTTTGAAATTACTGGTGGAAAAACAAGTTCATATACCGGAAAAGATGTAAAGCCAAAAGGTACTAACACAAATCCTAAATTTGCATGTAATAAATAATAGTGAGTTATTTCACTATTTTTTTGACATAATATTTTGGAACAAAAATGTCAAATTTTATAACTATAATAATTGACAATAAAAGATAAATATTGTAATATTTAAATATAAGATAGAGGTGAAAATAATGAAAGGAATAAAAAATAATAAGAAAGGTTTTACATTAATAGAATTACTAGCAGTTATAGTAGTACTTGCAATTGTAATGGTACTTGCGACAACAACAGTATTACCATTAATGAATGATGCAAAGAAAAACTCATTTGCCATTGAAGCAACTGATGCTATAAATGCTGCATCTACACTAGTTACAATATTACCATTAAATACAGCAGCAAACTTAGACAAATATAGAGATACAAATGGTAATCCAAAAACTGATACAAAAGCAGATTTTAATATGCTTTCGGATGGTGGGAAAAGAGGTTATTGCTTTTCTTTAAAATTGCTTGTAGATACAGGAATATATAAAAAAGATATGAGTTATTTTACGGGTGCAACTCCAGAATATGAAGGAAGAGTAATCGTCATCGAAAATTTAAATAATAATCAATATACATATAAATTAGATATGCATAATGCCAATTTTGAAATTACTGGTGGAAAAACAAGTTCATATGGTGGAAAAGATGTAAACCCAAAAGGTACTAATACTGCAGGTAAATATACTTGTATAGATGCAAACTTTAAAGTAACAGACCTTGCTTAATACATATGGAAAATAAATTATGAAAGATAAAAAGAGAAATCCATTAGTGTTATTAATATGTATAATTGTGTTATTAGTTTTTACAATCATTATCTTATTAATGACAAGTATGCCACTTATGACAACAGCTAGAGAAAATGTTTTTAGAATCGAAGCTAATAATGTTGTTAAAGGTGCAGAATCAGCATTGAACGAATATAAAAATGAAAAATTAATGATTAGTGAAAATAATGAAAATGTATGTATTAATGAAGAAAAAATTTGTATGACTATTGATTACTTAAGTGATAATAGTTATTATAAAAATAATAATTATCGTGGTAAGATAGAAATTAATATTAAAGATATTAATAATCCAATGTTTACTTTATATTTAACAAGAAGTGCTGAATTTAGATTTGTTGGATTAAGTTATACAAATTATACTGACTATGGTCAAGTAAATAATGATGTATGGTTAGATGAAT
>CANQBF010000031.1 GCA_947588895.1 uncultured Bacilli bacterium
ATTAGTTTTATTTCTAATCAAACATAATATGTTTCATACTATTAATTTGATTGCTAAACTTAGAAAGTGGCAAAAAAGAGGAAAATAATCTATCGATGAAAGGAAGGTTATTATGATACCATATGTAATATTTTATATTTTAATATTTTTATTATCATTTAAAATTAAAAAAAATAAATTTGATATATACGATATTTTTATGTTAGAGATTTTAATAGTTTTTTCGAGTATAAGATATGGAATCGGTACTGATTATTTTCTTTATCAAAGAATATATTTAAGTTCTAGAACACATACAATACTTGCATCCGATAGAACTGGGATTGGTTTTTCAGTTTTAGAAAGATTTTTTTCTAAAACATTAAATTTAGATTATACTTATTTTGTGGCTTTTTGTGCAATAATAACAATTATATGTTTTTATATATTTTTTAAAAAAAATTCTAATAAACCTGGAAGATCAATTTTAATTTTTGTTGCTTTATCATTTTATACATCATCGTTTAATGCATTTAGGCAATATTTAAGTTTATCCATTATTTTAATTGGATATATATTTTTCCAAGATAAAAAATATATAAAATCAATTATATTATTTATTATTTCCGTTTCATTTCATTCTAGTGCAATAATTCCTATCGCATTATATTTAATAATATTAATTTTAAAAAAAATAGAGATAAAGACAATTTATGTTATTATTTTATCTATAATTTTATATTTTTTATACGATCCAATATTTAATTTACTAATTAATAATTCCAATGCTTATGCTATCTATGAATATTATGATTTAGTTCCTGGAATTGGAACTTACTTGATAGTATTATTTTATTATTCTTTATATTTCTTCTTGATTGTACCAAATAGAAAAAAAATTGACGTATCACATAAAAAATATTTAAATTTAATATCAATAGGAATTTGTGTTTTATCATTGCAACTACACAATTGGTTATTTAGTAGAGCATCTTCCTATTTTATGATTTTTTTGCCAATTATTTTATCAGACTATTATGATAAAAGATTTAATGTAAATAGCAAATTAGAAAAAATTATATTTCATTTATTACTATTTGTTTATTTTTTTGCGTATGTTCGTACATTTGGTGGAGTATACCCATATAAAAGCATATTTTCAATAAACATATGGTGTAATTAATATTTGTTAAAGATAATCTAATATTAAATAAAAAAATATTCTTTTAGTCTACTCAAAAAAGCCAAGCAAAATTTCAGCTTTAAGAGGAGTGAAAAAATAGAAAAAAAGATGAAATAAAAATTGCTTTTCGTAAGGTAAGAAAATAAAGTCAACCCAAAAAATCTATAAACCAACCCAAACCCAGAATAGGATAAAGACATAAAAAATATAAAAAAAGGATTAATGAGTAAAAATGTTAAAAAGCCTTAAAATTTCTTTTTCAAAATTAATAGCTAGAAGATTTCTAATAATTGATAATCTAAAATGATAGACATCTTGGCCATTTTTAATAATAGATAGAGATAATTTTTTAGAAATTTGTAAATGTCTTTGTCCTGGACAAAATTTATTTGTTATTTACACATTATTAATTGATATGTTATAATAAGTGAAGTTATAGGAGTGAAGTTTTTATGAAGTCAAAAATTAAGAATTTATTTTCAAACGAGATTAGTAAATTAATTAGTACAAAAGCATTATTATTTTCACTTATTTTTTGGATTATTCTTAACTTTAGTGGAATACAAAATGGAGTTTTAACATCATCAAATTTTTTGATAACTTGTTGTTTTAAAATTTTGCATTTTATATTTTTATATTTTATATTTTATTTATTATTTGAAATACTTAAAAATAAAAAGTCTACAACTTACAAAATTGGCAAAACATATTTTTTAATTTATATATTTATAGCTTTGATTTTGCTTATTCTAGTTTGGCCTGGAGTATGGAGCTCGGATGATATCAACCTTTTATTACAAGCTAATAATTATTGGGGACTTGCTTGGCAACATATTTTCAGTTCTATTATTTATCTTATATTTCTTGAAACTATACCATTTGCATCGGGAATATTAATTATGCAAATTATTATTGCAGGTGTAATTATAGGTTATTGTGTATCTAAAGTATCAACTATTATAAGTGATAATAAAAAAATGCAAAAGGTTATAAGTGTATTCTTATTTCTGCCTACAATTTTTCTACCTTTGATATTATTCATTTTTTCTGGCTATAGAATGGCATTATATAGCTATTTTGAATTATTATTAATTACTGAAATGTTTGTTATGTATAAAGAACAAAAAAAGTTAACTGTTTTAAAAACGTTTTGGATTAGTATTCTTTTAATATTTGTAGCTTCTTGGAGAACAGAAGCTATATATTATCCTATATTTTTTGGCACGTTTTTATTATTAAACAAAAAAGTTATGCAATCTAAAAAACAAATAATTTTATTAACTTTATTTTCATTATTTTGTGTTTTTATAATTGGAGCTTTAAATAATAAACTTATAGGTACTAAAGATTATTCTATAACTGCTACTATACAACCAGTCCAAGCACTTGTAAAACAGTCTAATTCTACTGATTTAGATAACATTGAAAAAATTGATAAGATATTAGATGTTAATTTTATTATAGAACACCCAAGTTGGGATGCTGATGAACTTTTTTGGTATGGCGCACTTAGAAGCAATTATTCTAGCCAAGATTATCGGAATTATATGATTGCTTATGTCAAATTAGCAATAAAATATCCTATTACAACGTTTAAAGCAATGTGGGATGTCTTTTATGATGCAAGCGGATTAGGTGTTGATAAAATTGGATATTCTAAACAAACTAATCCAACTGAAAATGCACTTACTTTATTTGATAAATCTACAGAACATGGAGAAAAGTGGGCAAATTTAAAAAGCCCATTAAAAAATCCAATAAATTCATCAATAAGAAATACTACTATAAACTTGTTATCTGGATTTAATAAAGATAGTAAAGTAACACCATTTTATTACTTTTTTTGGAATTTATTTATACCGATTATTTTACTTTTAATTTGTTTAATTTTAAGTTTAATTCAAAAAAATTGGAGTATGGTATTTATTATTTTGACATTATTTATTAGAATTCCAATAGTGTTTGCAACATCTCCTGCACCATATTTTATGTATTATCTTTCATTTTATTTATGTGCTTATTTTATTTCAATAATTATAATTATTGATGTTGCTATAAAATTAAAAAATTCAAAAAAAGATAATAGTGTAAAATAGTAATAATTTATTTATTAAAAATGTTTATAATTAAACATTTTTAATAAAATTATAGTAATTAATATTATGAAAGTTAGGGAATATTGAAATAAGGAACAATATTCCTTAATTATTTATGGAAAATAAAGAAAAAATAGAATTAAAATATTTTTAAGCTAAGGTGTGTATAAAAAATAAATAAAGATTAAAAAATAATAAAAAATTGCAAAATAATTTGATTTTTTCAGTAACTACGCTTGACTCATTCGGGGGGGGGTATATTATAATAATCCTATAAGTTTGGGAGTTAAAATAAAATGAAAAAGAAGATATTATTGTTTATACCTGGTTATAATTGCGAAAAACAAATAGTTAGAGTTTTAGATCAACTTAATGATAAAGTTATGAAATATATTGATGAAATAATTTTCGTTAATAATTTAAGTACAGATGATACTGAAAAGGTTGTATTAAAATATTCTACTAAACATAAATTACCTTTAAAAGTGTTAAGAAATGATCAAAACTATAATTTGGGTGGCTCACATAAAGTGGCATTTAATTATGCTAAAAAGAATAAATTTGATTATGTGATTGTATTACATGGTGATGATCAAGGAAATATTAATGATTTGTTACCATATCTTGAAAATAAAGAATATGAGAATTACGATTGTTTATTAGGAGCAAGATTTATGAAAGGCTCTAAGTTAATAGGATATTCTAAATTTAGAACATTTGGCAATATTGTTTACAATTGGTTATTTTCTTTTGTTACACATAAAAGAATTTATGATTTAGGTTCTGGATTAAATATGTATTCAACTAAAATGTTAGATAATAATTTTTATCATAAATTTCCTGATCGGTTAACCTTTAATTATTGTATGATTTTAGCTGTTCATTATTATAAGCAAAATGTTAATTTTTTTCCAATCACTTGGCGTGAGGATGATCAAGTAAGTAATGTAAAAATGGTTAATCAAGCATTTAATGTTTTAAGTATGCTCTTTAAATATTTTTTCAATCACGAATACATTAAGAGAGAATTTAGAGATAATCCAATTAAAGAGTATACATCAAAGGTAGTCAAATGAAAAAATATAGTGATAGTATATGTTACAATTTAATTGATTTTTTTATAATTAGTTTAGCTATAATAATATTTATATTTTATAATAATACTAATGTTAATATAAGTATTTATACATTATTTATATCTATAATTTTTATTATAATAATTCATTTTTTAAAATTTATAAAGACATATTTTATATTATTAGAAGAAAAATTATCAATATATAAAATGATAAATATTTATTTAAAAACAACTTTTACTACAATATTATTACCTTTTAAACTAGGGGAGTTATTTAAAATTTATTCTTATGGACGTGAAATGAAAAATTATATTAAAGGATTTATTTTAATATTGGTGGATAAATTATTTGATGCAATAATAATATGTGCAATTTTAATAGGATATTCTTTATTTTCTTCTACAAAATTTTCTGTTTTAGGATGTTTACTTTTAATATTTATTTTATTATTTTTCATTATTTATATTACTTTCCCAAATACATATAATTATTTGAATAAATTTTTTCTTAGAAATACTCAAAATAAACATAATTTATTCATTTTAAAAGTATTAGAGATATTGAATGATTTGTATCTAAAAGTAAAAGAAATGATTAATGGAAGGTCATTAATTTTGTTTATTTTGTCGTTTATTTATTGGTTATTTGAAATGATTTTCGTTTTATTTGTTACGGGAACATCAAATATAAAAAATATTATTGATTATATTAATGATTCTTTCTTAGGAATTACAAATAGTACATTTAATATTTATATTTACGCATGTGTTATTGTTTTTAGTATATTATTTATTAGTATAAATTTAGTGAAAATGTATAAAAGGAGTGCATATAATGAAAAAAGTAGTCTTAGTATATGATGATACAGTATTAGTTAATGATTCAATTAAAACTATAATTGGTAAAAATAGTTTTGGCGAAATAATTTTAAAAAGAAAAAAATTATTTAAGTATGTTAGTGATATTGCCAGTAAAAAAGATATTGAGTTTATTAAAATTAATGATTTTATTAATTTCGACAAAAAAATTGGCTATGAAAATAAAGTAATATATTTTCATCTTCTTTCAAATGCTGCTATTAATGATGAAAAAGATTTTGAATTAATATTGGAAAAATTAAAATATGTAAAAGATATAACAATTGTAAAAGATGATATAGTGTATGGAATAGTATTTACTAGTAGAGATGAATATATTAAATTTATAAAAAAATACGAAGATTATCATGATTTAAATTTTGAAAATTATCAAAATGTGATAAATGCCCATTGTTTTTTGAATATTGCTGATTATAATAATTTATTAACATTTATTTCTAGTGGTTTTGATTCAAGATATTTTAATAGTTTAAAAGGAAACAAGTATTCAATAACGAAACAAAGTAATGATAAAAATAAAATGAATATGGAATATAGTTATTATTGGTTGATACCTGATGAGATGAAATCTTGGATGGTTATGCCTTATGATTACCAAGAAAGAGAGAATTATGCTTCTTATAAAATGGAAAGAATGCCAATGGTTGATGTAGCAATTAGATGGACTCATAGTGCTATAGATACTAATGAGTTTATAAAATTGTTAGATAAATTATTTAGATTTTTTGAAATAAGAAGTGTAAAGAAAGTATCAATAGAAGATTATAAAAAGGTAGTTAAATCATTATATATTGATAAAGTGTTAGATAGATTAGAAAAATTAAAAAAGTGTGATTTTTTTCCTCAATTAAATTCTTATATTTCAATTGGAACAGACTTTAATAGTATAGATGATATCTTTAATTATTATTTAAAATTATTAAATAATTACTTAAATAAAATAAAATTAAAAAATAATTTAGTTATTGGACATGGTGATGTTTTCTTTGCCAATATTTTATATAGTAAGGAAATAGATTTATTAAGATTAATAGATCCAAAAGGTGCTTTAAAAGAAAGTGATTTATGGACTGACCCATATTATGATGTCGCTAAACTTTCTCATTCCATTTGTGGAAATTACGATTTCTTTAATGTTGATATATATGATATAAGTATTAATCAAAATATGAAATTTGAATTAGATATAAATTTTGATAATAGAGTATACAAAGAAATTTTTAAAGAAAAATTGAGTCAAAAGGGGTACGATTATAATTTAGTAAGATTATATGAAGCAAGCTTATTTTTATCTATGTTACCTCTTCATATTGATAATAAAAGAAAAGTTTTAGGTTTTGTATTAAATGCTATAAATATTTTAAAGGAGATTGAGAAAAATGTATAGTGAAATAACTTTAGTATTCGATATTGATGGTACTTTATGTCCAATCAAGAAAAAAGGAGAAAAATATGAAGACTTAATACCTAACCAAGATATGGTTAATAAATTAAAAGAATATAAAAAAGAAGGTGCTAAAATTGTATTATTTTCTTCTAGAAATATGAATTCTTATAATGGAAACTTGGGTTTAATAAATGCTAACACTGCGGTTATTATGCAAGATTGGCTAAAGAAGTGGAATATTCCTTATGATGAAATTTATTTTGGTAAACCTTGGCCAGGACATAGAGGAGTTTATGTTGATGATCGGTCAGTAAGACCTGATGAATTTTTAAAATATAATTTTGAAGAATTAGAAAAGATTTGTAAAGAATCAAGTGTAAAATAGAGGTGTTAAAAATGAATATAATTATTACAATGGCGGGATTAGGTTCTAGATTTAGAAAAGCAGGGTATAATGTTCCAAAATATATGATAAATGTTAAAGGAAAAACATTATTTGAATGGTCTATGATTAGTTTAGATAGTTTTAATACTCTAAAAAATATTAAGTATATATTTATAGTTAGAAAAGAAGATAATGCCAAAGAATTTATAATTAATGAAATGCAAAAATTTAATGTAGATAATATTAATATTATTGAAATTGATCATTTAACTGATGGTCAAGCTACTACAGCTTTGCTTGCTCAAAAATATTGGAACTTAGATGATGAAATGATAATTTATAATATTGATACTTATGTTGAAGAAAATACAATTAAATATGAAGATTTTAAAGGTGATGGATTTATTCCTTGCTTTAAGGCTGATGGTGATCATTGGAGCTTTGTAAAAGTTGATGAAAACAATAAGGCTATAGAAATAAAGGAAAAAACAAGAATTTCTGATAATTGTACTATAGGTTTATATTATTTTAAATCTTGTAATTTATATAAAAATTTATATGATGAATATTATAGTAATGAAAATAATTTAGTAAAAAACGAAAAATATATTGCTCCATTATACAATTGTATGTTGGAAAAAAATATGGATGTATATATTAGTATTTTACCTAGTAGTAATGTCCATGTTTTGGGAACTCCCGAGGAAGTTGAGATATTTAAAAATAGCTAATGAAAATGTATAAAAAGTGTATAAATTTATATCATAAATATGAAGAAATAATTAATTATTTAATTACAGGTTTTATTGGAGTAGTAGTAAGTGTTCTAAGTTTTTATATTTGTAGAAAAATAAACTTATCTATTTTATTTAGCAATATAATTTCTTGGATTATAGCAGTTATTTTAATGTATATTTTAAATAAACTTTTTGTATTTAAAACAAAAACTGAAAAATATAATCAACTTATACAAGAATTCTTTTCGTTTGTTTTTGCTAGAATAGTAACTTTAATAATAGAAACGATAATTATTTATGTAGGAGTTTTATTCATTACCAAAAATGATACAATTGTAAAAGTGTTTGCTCAAATTGTAATAATCATATTAAATTATATTTTTAGTAAGTTATTTATATTTAAAAAAAGTTAAAAAAATTATTTCTTTATAAACCAAATTAATTAGGTATAAAATTAATATTTTATATTTGAGATACTATTAACTTAGTATCTTTTTATATTATATAATTGACATATAATAAATCACTATGTTAATCTAAAAACATAAAGGAGTAAACATGCAAAAGAAAATTTTAATAACTAAGAATGGATATGAAATATTAAAAATAATTGAAATGAATAGTAATCATGATAAATGTTCTTTTAAAATAATACCTATGGTAGATAATAATGATTTAAAAATAACTGCTACTAAGATGTTTTCTAATCCTGAAGAAATAGAATTTGATAGTAGTAAAAACATAGAATTAACTTATCATAAAAAAACAAAATTATATGAACCTAAAATTCATATTAAAATGATTGATAAAATAACTGGAGAAATAACATATAAAACTTTACCATTAAAAAGAATTATAGAACCCAATATTAATACTATAATACCAATACCATTATTACAAATAATTATTCCTGATAATATAGTTATGAAAAAATATATTAATGATAAGGAATATAAAGAATTTGATATAGGAGATAATAATATAATTGAAATATTTTTAACAAATAATATGACTAGTATACGTAAATTTATGTATGATTTACCAACTATAGCCAATGTTTTGTTTAATGATAGTTTTGAACTTTTTACATCAGGTGAATGTTTAGCTAGAAATCTATCTAGAACATTTGATGAAATAGGTTACTATGGTGTAAAAACAGTAATGTTTGGTAGTAATGTTACAAAAGATATTGGTATTTGGATAGTTAATGTTTATGATAAAAATATAAATAATAATAAATTAGAAGTAAATTTTATAGAAAATGAATTTTATTTACCAATAACAATTAATAGATGGATTCTTATAAATAATCAAAAAATGAAGTTATATTTAAGAGATTTAGATAATAATGTTTTACTTTCTAGTGAAGCTAGAATAAAATATTTAAAGTTATTTGAAAGTAGTATTATGAAATATCAAAATTATGTGAATAATATTAAAAAATGATAAATTATAATATAGTAGTAGAAATTATTTACTAGAAAAATTTATTTTGAGTTTTAGATTTGGCGCTCACTGCGCGCCAAATTAAAATGAACTTTTATAATTGATAAATGCATTAAAAAAATGTAAATAAACTTGGATTCCGAATTTTGGGGAGAAACGACAAAAATTCGGAATTTGTTAATTTACTTTATTTAAAATATATAATATATTTATGATATATAAAGAAGGAATTTTTATGAAAGAAATAGAAAGAGATTTTTATTTAAATCAATTAATAAAAAAAGATGGAAATGATAGAATAAAAGTAATTACAGGAATTAAAGGATGTGGAAAATCTTATTTATTATCTAAAATATTTTATAACTATTTATTAAAAAATAATGATAAAGACCATATAATTTTTATTCCTTTGGATATCAAACAAAATGAACCATTATTAGATGGCAATAAATTTATAGAATATGTTAATTCTTTAATTAAAGATAATAAAAAGTATTATTTATTAGTTGATGAAATTCAAAAAATGCCTGATTTTGTTCCTGTTTTAAATACTTTTCTTTATGAAAATAATATTGAAGTATATGTAACTGGTTCTAATGCTAAATTACTATCTAAAGATATTGTCACAGAATTTCGTGGTCGAGGTGATGAGATTCATGTTTATCCTTTAAGTTTTAAAGAATATATGTTTGCTTGTGATAAAGACCAATATGAAGCATACGAAGATTATAGTATTTATGGAGGATTACCATATATTCTTTCTTTTGACAATGATATTGAACGTTCTAAATATTTAAAAGATTTATTTGAAGAAACCTATATAAGAGATATAGTTGAAAGAAATAATATTACTAATATTGAAGAATTAAATGAATTACTAGATATCATATCTTCACAAATAGGTTCTTTAACTAATCCTTATAAATTACAAAATACTTTTAAAAGTGAAAAAAATATTACTTTAAGTGATAAAACAATTAGTAAATATTTAAGTTGCTTAGAAGATGCTTTTTTAATTACTAAAGCTCAAAAGTATGATATTAAAGGAAAGAAATATATTAATTCACCATATAAATATTATTTTGAAGATTTAGGTTTAAGAAATGCTCGTTTAAATTTTAGACAAATAGATAAAGGACATATTATGGAAAATATTGTCTATAATGAACTTTTAAGAAGAGGATATAATGTTGATATTGGTTTAATTGAAGTAAATAAAAATAATTATGAAGTAGATTTTATTTGTAATGAAGGTAATAATAAATTATATATTCAAGTTGCCTATGAAATGAACAATTTAGAAAAAGAGAAACAAGAAAGAAATTCATTGATTAATATCAAAGATTCATTTAAGAAATTTATTATTTTAGGTGATGTTAGTAAACCAAGAATGGATGAATTTGGCATAATTAATATGGGCATATATTATTTCTTATTAAATGAAGATAGTCTTGATTTTTAGCATTCATTATATTAGCAAATAAAAAATTCAAATAGTATAGATTCCGAATTTTAGGTAGAAACGACAAAAATTCGGAATCTATTTTTAATTTTCAAATATATGACATTATTTTATTTAAAAATGCAATTATGCACGCACTGCGTGCCCAATTAACATAGAAACGAAAAACTTTTTATAATATTTTGTTCAATAAACGCCAAATTGGATTAGTTGTTAGAAAAAATTAGTGAAGTACATTATGAGTGAAATCGATGGAATAAAAATATAAGATTTAATTTTAAAAATTCCAATTGTCCAATCAGTGATTGGACAATTAACATAGATGCAAAATATCTGTTGACATATATTAACCTCTATGTTAATCTAAAAATAGATAGGTAAGGGGGATAATTATGATGAATGAATTTGGTAAAGAATTAGGAAAATATTTAGAATATTATAATATAAGTAAAAAGGAATTTGCTGATAGAATTAATACAACACCTAAAAATTTAATAGATATAATAAATGGTAAAATAGAATTAACTCAAAATATAATTTATAACATTTCTTTTGTTACTAATATTCCAATTAATTATATATTTAATGTTGAAAATAATTTTAAATTAGATAATAATATTAAAGCTTTTTTAAATAAAAATAACTTAACTATAAGAAAGTTTATTAATAAATTTTCTTATAAAGAGTTACCAATTAAATATAATATAGAATATACTAATGAAAGAAATGATTATAGTATAGCTAAAGATATATTAAAATATTTAAGAATTACTAATCCAGAAAGTTTATATAAAAAAGAAAATAATATATTTTATAAAAGTAAAAACGAAAAGCCAGAATTATTAGCATTATGGCTTGAAAGATGTTATCGATTATTAAGTAGTCAAAATATAAAAACATATAATAAAAATAATATTGAAAAATTAGTTTTATATATAAAAAAACAAGCTCAAGAAGATAAATTTAATAAAGAAGAAATAATAAAAACATTTAATGAAAATGGTATTTATTTAGTAATTGAAGATGATTTAAGTACATCTAAAATACGAGGAGCATTTAGAGTTCATAATAATAAACCAGCTATATATTTAACAACTAAATATAAAAGATATGCTGATATATATTTTGCTTTACTTCATGAACTAGCTCATTGTAAAAGTGATTTTAATCGAGCTAAAAATGGTAGCATAATAAGTTATAGTGATAATAGTTTAGAAGATTATGAAATTGAAGCTGATAAAAAAGCTTATAATTGGATGGTTAATGATAATTATTATAATGAAGTAAAAAATCAATATCATGATATAGAAAAGTTAGATTTAGTTAAATCATTTTATGTCTATCGTTTAGCAAATGATAATATAATTTCATATAATTCAACAATTTATCAAAAATATAACAAAATAATTAAAGAAATATGATAAAATGTTATTGTGATTGAGATGAATAAACAAAAATTAAAAATAATAATATCATATATATTAGTAATATTATGGATGATTGTTATATTTATGTTTTCTAATGTCGATAGTTATCATTCTAATAGTACTAGTAAAGGTGCAATTAATAAAGTTGTTGATAAAGTAGATGAAGGTGCTGTTAATGTTGGCATAAAAGACAAACCATTAAATACTTTAGAAAAACAAAATATAGTTAATGAAATAAATTTACCCGTTAGAAAGATAATTCATTTTACAGAGTATTTAATATTATGTCTTTTATGGATTAACGCTCTTAGAGTAAGCAATATAAAATATAAATATATAATAAGTATATTAATATGTATAATTTATGCTTTTACAGATGAATATCATCAAACATTTATTAATGGAAGAACAGGCCAACTATTAGATGTATTAATTGATTCTAGTGGTGTAATAGTAGGAAGTATTATTTATTATATAGGAAGTAAAATCTTTAAAAAAGTAAGCAAGAAATAATATCTTGTTTATTTTTTTATGTCGAATCTATTAAATAATAAAAGTAAAATAAAAAAATTTTAAACTTTTTTGTGTTGAATAATTAGAACGTTTGTCGAAAGACTTGAAAAACGAAAAAAAGAATATTAATATCGAGTCTTTGAAAGGAGGCAATTAAGATAAAAAATAATTATTTAAAATACGATAAAATATTCAAAAGTATAATAGTAAATAGATATGATACGAGA
>CANQBF010000032.1 GCA_947588895.1 uncultured Bacilli bacterium
TGAAAATAGTACACCAGCTGTAACGAAAATTATGGATTACAATAAGTATCGTTATGAGAAGCAAAAGAAACTAAAAGAAACTCAAAAAAGACAAAGAGAAAATAATAAAGATGTTAAAGAGTATCGTCTTTCAGTTAAAATTGATGTTCATGATTTAGAAACTAGAAGAAAGAATGCTTATGATTATTTAGTAAAGGGACACAAGATTAAGGCTTTTATCAAATTTAAAGGTCGTGAAATGGCCCATACTGAACTAGGCAAAAATGTTCTTTTAGGTTTTGCTGAAAAGTTAAGTGATGTAAGTCAAATCGAAAGCGAGCCAAAATTAGAAGGCCGTCAAATGTCAATGTTATTAGCGCCAAAAAAATAAGAAGTAGAAGGAGAAATGTAATTATGGGAAAACAAAAAACACATAAAGCTAGTAGTAAAGTTTTAAAAGTTAAGAAAAATGGTACATTAACTTATAAAAAAGGTAATGGAAATCATAAAACAAGTAAAGATTCTTCTAAAGCAGTTAGACAAAGAAGAAACAAAGGAGTTTTAGCGAAAGGAGAAGCTAACAGATTAAAATCTGTTATCAGATAGGGGGATAAATAATGGCAAGAGTTAAAGGCGGAAACGTATCAAAAAATAGAAGACGTAAAGTTTTAAAACAAGCAAAAGGATATTTTGGAAGTAAACATAGATTATATAAGACAGCTCAAGAACAAGTTTTTCATAGTGGAGCATATGCATTTAGAGATAGAAGACAAAATAAAAGAAATTTCCGTAAATTATGGATTACAAGAATTAATGCAGCATGTCGTTTAAATGATATCAGTTATTCTAAATTTATTGATGGTTTAAATAAAGCTGGTATTGAAATAAATCGTAAAATGTTATCTGAAATAGCAATTAATGATGCAGCTAGTTTTACTGCATTAGTAAAAATTAGTAAAGATGCTTTAAATGGTAAAACAGTTAAAGTAGAAAAGAAAGAAACTGAAGCAAAAGCTGAAGTAAAAAAAGAAGTTAAAGAAGAAACTAAGAAAGAAACTGCAAAAGAAGATTTAAATACTAAAACTTTAGCAGAACTTAAAGCAATGGCTAAAGAAGCTGGAGTTAAAGGCTATAGTACAATGAAAAAAGATGAATTACTAAAGAATTTAAAATAGTAATTCTTTTTTTTACTAAAAATAATTGAAAAAGCACTAGTAATTTGATAGAATTAATTTAAATGGAAGGTATGAAGTTTATGGATAGAACAAGTGTATTTAATGTTGCAGCTTTAAGACAAGAATTAATTTTATTAACTTTAAATGAAGTTATTGTGTCTTTAGAGAAGAAAGGTTATAATGCCGAAAATCAATTAGTGGGCTTTCTATTAACGGGAGATGCTACTTATATATCTAATTTTGAAGGAGCTAGAGATAAAATAAAAACTTTAAAAAGAGAAGAAATATTACTTGCTCTTATCAATTCTTATGAAGGTAAATAATATGCGCTATCTTGGACTTGATTTAGGAACAAAAACTTTAGGAATTAGTATAACTGATAAAACTAATACTTTAGTTAGTCCCTTAACTGTACTTCGATTTAAAAATGAAGAATATGAAAGTATTATTCCAACATTAAAAGATATAATAAAAGAATATAATATAAAAAAGGTTGTTTTAGGACTTCCAAAAAATATGGATGGAAGCATGGGTTTTGCTAGTGAAAGAAGTCTAAAATTTAAAGAATTATTAGTTAAAGAAGAAATAGAAGTTGTATTAGAAGATGAAAGATTAACAACAAAGAGTGCAATAGATATTATTCATGAAAATAATGATAATTATAAAAATGCTAAAGAAAAGATTGATAGTATTGCATCATGTATTATATTAGAAAATTATTTAAGGAAGTGTGAACATGAAACTAAAGAATAGTAGAGACATGGAAAGAAATGTTGAGTTAGTTTTAAAAATAGAAAAAGATAATAATACTTATCTTGTTTATCATGATTTAATTAGTAATAATATTTATGGTGGTAAATTAAAAAATAAAAAATTAAAATCATTAAAAGAAGAAGAAGTCGAATACGTAAATAATGTATTAGAAAGAATATGTGGTTAAAATGAATAAAAAGGTTAAAATTATAATCAGCATTGTTATTGGTGTGTTAGTAGTTATTTTATTATTAATTGGATTATATTTTTATAGTTTAAAAGGTGTATCTAAAAAAGATGATTATGTAACATTTAAAGTTAGTAGTGGTTCATCACTTAAAACGGTAGTTAATGATTTATATGATAAGAAAATTATTAGAAGTAAAATAGCAACACTTATATATCTTAAATTAAATAGTAAAATAGGTGCTCAAGCTGGTACATATAATTTAAATAAGAAAGATAGTGTTGAGGAAATATTTACCATTTTAAATAAAGGAGATGCCATCGTTGATAGTGTATCTATAACATTCTTAGAAGGTAAAAGAATAACTGATTATATTAAACAAATTGAAGATACTTTTGGCTATAGTGAAAGTGATATATTAGCCCTTTTAAAGGATAAAGAATACTTACAAGAATTAATAGATAAATATCAATTTATTGATGAAAGTATTTTAAATAATAATCTATATTATAGCTTAGAAGGATACTTATTTCCAAGTACATATGAATTCTATAAAGATGAGAGTTTAAAGGGCATATTTAAAAAAATGCTTGATAAAATGCAAAATGTGTTAGATAATTATAGTACTTCTCAATTATTGAGTAAATATAGTTATCATGAAATTTTAACAATGGCTAGTATTGTTGAATTAGAGGGAGCTAAGTCACTTGATAGAGAAGGAGTTGCCGGAGTATTTTATAATCGTTTGAATATAGGAGATTCTTTAGGTAGTGATGTTACAACATATTATGCAGTTAGAAAAGATTTTAGTAAGCCTCTTTTAAATTCAGAGCTTAATGATTGTAATAATGGTTATAATACAAGAAATGGTTGTAATAAAGGTAAACTTCCAGTTGGACCAATCAGCAGTCCATCAAAAGAATCAATCGAAGCAGCATTAAATCCTAAAAATCACGATTATTATTACTTTGTAGCGGATAAAAATAAAAATACCTACTTCACAAAAACATATAGTGAACATCAAGCTAAGATAAATGAATTAAAAAGTGAAGGTTTATGGTATGAATATGAATAGGTGATAAGTAAATGAAAGAATTAATATTAGAAATGGAAGATTATGCACAAGAAAAAAATGTGCCAATAATCGAAAAAAAATCAATCGCTTTTATAATGAAATATATAAAAGATAATAATGTTAAGAATATTTTAGAGATTGGTAGTGCGATTGGATATTCAGCTATTTTAATGGCTAGTGCTAATAAAGATGCATTTGTAACGACCATTGAAAGAGATGAAGAAAGATATATGGAATGTCTTAAAAATGTCAAAAAATGTGGCCTTGATAAAAGGATTAATGTTGTATTACAAGATGCTTTAGATGTTAATTTAAGTGATGAAATAAAATATGATTTAATATTTATTGATGCTGCTAAAGGACAATATACTAAATTTTTTGAAAAATATAAATATTTCTTAAAAGATACAGGAGCAATAATTACAGATAATATTAAATTTCATGGATATGTTGGTAAAAAAGATGAAATTGAAAGTAAAAATTTAAAAAGTTTAGTTGAAAAGATTGAAAATTATATTGATTTTCTTAAAGAAAATGAAGAATTTGATACTAAATTTTATGATATTGGTGATGGATTATCTGTAAGTACATGGAAACATGAATAAGGTATTAATTACTATTAATGATATAAATGATATAGATAAATTAAAAGAATTAGGTATAGAAGCATTTGTCTTTCCTTTAAAAGACTTTTGTGTAGGCATACCTAATACTTTTTCAGTTGAGGAAATATCTAAATTAAATATAAATAGTTATCTTCTTCTTAATCGTATATTAGATAATGATAGTATAGATAAATTTAAAAAGATAATTAATAAATTAGATAATATTAAAGGAATAATATTTGATGATTTAGGCTTAATACCTATTATTAAAGATTTAAATATCGTAAAGATATTATATTTAAGTCATTTTAATAGTAATATTGAATCAATTAAAATATATTTAGATTATGTTGATAGTGTATTTATTTCGACTGATATTAAAGAAAGTGAAATAGCTTATATAACTAAAAATATACCTAATAAATTAACTTTATTTGTTTTAGGATATATTAAAGCTATGTATTCAAGAAGATTATTAATTGATAATTATGCTAAATTTCATCATATAAAGAAAGATAATCCGATAATTATTGATAATACTAATCATCAATTTTTAGTCTATGAAAATGAATATGGAACAATTCTTTATCATAAACCAATTTTTAATGGTTTATCTTTAATGCAATATCCATGTAAATATTATTTTATCAATTCTACATTTTTAAGTTTAGATGATATTATTAAATTAATTAATAATAATAGTAATCTTGATAGTGATAGAGCATTTTTAGATAAAGAAACAATATATAAATTAAAAGGTGATAATAATGACTGAGTTATTAGCTCCAGCAGGAGATTTAGAAAGATTAAAAATAGCATTATTATATGGGGCAGATGCTATTTATATTGGGGGTTATGATTATAGTTTAAGAGCTAATGCTAAAAATTTTAGCATTGATGAGATAGAGGCAGGAGTTAAATTTGCACATAGTTTAAATAAAAAAGTATATGTAACTGTTAATATTGTTTTTCGTGATGAAAATCTTATTAATGTTTCTGATTATTTAGAAAAATTAAAAGAAATAGAAGTAGATGCTGTCATAGCTAGTGATATCGTTATTGTTAAGATGTGTCAAAAATTAGGAATAGATGTTATTTTATCAACTCAAGCTAGTATTTTAAATTATGAAGCAATTAATTTTTGGAAAAGCTTAGGGGTTAAACGTTTTGTTTTAGGAAGAGAAGCAACAAGAGATGACATTATTAGAATTAAAAAAGAATGTGATGTTGAACTGGAATGTTTTATTCATGGTGCTATGTGTACATCTATAAGTGGTAAATGTATTTTATCTAACTATATGACAGGAAGAGATTCTAATCGGGGTGGTTGTGCTCAAATTTGTCGTTGGGTATTTGAAAGAGTAGATAAAGAAAGTGTACCGTTTACTTTAATGAGTAAAGATTTAAATATGGTTATGTATCTTGAAGATATGATTAATATTGGGGTTAATTCATTTAAAGTAGAAGGTAGAATGCGCTCTATGTATTATATTGCAACAGTTATAAAATGTTATCGGAAAATAATTGATGGTATTATTAATAAAACATTAACTAAAAAAGAATTAAATTATTATAAAAATGTTTTAGATAGAGTTGCTAATAGAGATACTGTTCCTCAATTTTATCATAAATTTCCGGGAGTAGATGAAAGTTATTTTCAAGATAGAATGGAAGTAAGTAATCAAGATTTCTTAGGAATGGTTCTAGACTATGATAAAGTGAATAAAATGCTTATAGTGGAACAAAGAAATTATTTTAAAGTTGGTGATGTTGTCGAATTTATGGGACCTAATATCGATGAAATTACATATACTATAAAAGATATTATTGATGAAGATAATAAAGAATTAGAAATAGCTAGACATCCTAAAATGATAGTCAAATTGCCGTTTTGTGAAGAATTGCCGAAATTTACAATGATGAGATTAAAAATATTTGACAAAGATGAACTTTTATAGTATCATTTTGTTCGTTAATATAAAAAGGAGAAATTAAATAATGAAAAAAGACGATGTTTTTGAATTAACCGCTGAGGGTTATTTAGAATTAGAAACAGAATTAGATGAACTTAAAAATGTTAAAAGAAAAGAAGTAATTGTAGCCCTTAAAGAAGCAAGAGCAATGGGAGATTTATCTGAAAATGCTGATTATGATGCTGCTCGTAATGACCAAGCTCAAATTGAAGCTAGAATTAAAGAATTAGAATATAAACTAGAACATAGTAAAATTGTTGATGCTGCTAAAAAAGGTAGTGGTGTTGGCATTGGTTCAGTAGTTACTGTTAAAGATGAAGATGGTGAAGAAGAAGAGTATAAAATTGTATCTTCCGTTGAAGCTGATCCATTTAATAATAAGATATCAGTTGAATCACCAATCGGTGTTGCCATGAAAGGACATAAAACTGGTGATACAGTTTTAGTTGAAAGTCCAAATGGTGGATATAATATTACTATTTTAAATATAGCCTAATCTAGGCTTTTTTAATTCTTATGAATAAATTAATAAGAAATTTAGGTGAAATAACGCTTTAACTTGTAAAGTTATGAGAAATATATTATAATACTAAAAGAAAAGAAACGAGGGAATTTATGAAAAACGTACATGAAATGGAAATTAAAATAGAAGGAGAAAAATGGGCTAAATGTCTTGACAATGCTTTTAAAAAAATTAGTAAAAATGTTGAGATAGATGGTTTTAGAAAAGGTAATGTTCCAAAAGAAATCTTTTTAAAGAAAAAAGGTTATGAACCACTTTATGAAGATGCGATTAATGAAGCAATGGGTATTGCTTATGAACAAATAATGAAAGAAAATGATTTAGAGCCAGTTACTCAACCTATAGTAAATATTACAGGTATTTCTGATGGTTCAGTTATTTTTAGTTTTAAAATTATTACTAAACCAGAAATTAAAGTAAGTAATTACAAAAATTTAGGAGTAAAAAAGGAAACTGCTAAAGTTACAAAAGAAGAAATAGCTACTGAAATTGAAAATTTAAGAACTAATTTAGCTGAAGTAGTTGTTAAAGAAAATGGTAAAGTTGAAAATGGCGATACAGTTGTTATTGATTTTGATGGAACAGTTGATGGAAAACCACTTGATGGTGGTAAGGGAGAAAATTATCCATTAGAAATTGGTTCTCATATGTTTATTCCAGGATTTGAAGAAGGTTTAATTGGTCATAAACAAGATGAAGAAGTAACATTAGATTTAAAATTTCCAAATGAATATGTTGAAAATTTAAAAAATAAACCAGTTACTTTTAAAGTTAAGATTCATGAAATCAAAACTAAAGAATTACCTGAAATCAATGAAGATTTCTATAAAGATTTAGGCTTAGATAATGTCAAAACTAAAGAAGAATTTGAAAGTGAAGTTAAAAAGACAATTAAAGAAAGAAAAGAAGCTGAACTTGAAGATAAATTTATTGATGAATTATTAGAAAAAGCTACAGCTAACTTGGAAGTAGAATTAAATCCAGAAATTATTAGTGATGAAGTACATCGAATGATGGAAGATTATGAAAGAAAACTTACATCACAAGGATTAAAACTTGATGATTATTATCGTATAACAGGAACTTCTCATGAAGATTTACATAAACAAATAGAGCCAATGGCAATTAGAAGAATTAAAGAAAGATTCTTACTTGAATATATTGCTGAAACTGAAAAAATAGATTTTACTAAGAAAGAAGTAGAAGCTAAAGCAGAAGAACTTGCTACAAACTATGGTATTACTAAAGAAGAATTAATTAATGCTTATGGTAATTTAGATGTAGTTAAGTATGATATGAAAATGCATCGTGCATTAGAAATATTAAAAGAAAATAATTAATTGTTTGAATGGGGGAATAAAAATGGTTAATTTATTAGAGAAATACAATGAATATTTTAAATATTTATTATCTAAAAAAGATATAATTAAAGATGATAAATATATGAAATGGTTAGAAAGTGTTACTAATAATGGTGCTGTTAAATTTACTCAAGGTGATGAAACAATCGAAAAAAAAGATTTATTAAAGAATTTTTATGATGAAATATATAGTTATTTTAAAAAGAATAATTTAACAATATATGAAGATGGATTAGAATATTACTATTATGTAAAATATAATGATGTAATCTATAAAATTGGGGTTATATATGATTTAAATAGTACATATTATTGTGAACGTGTAGAAGATATTCAAAATATAAATTATATTTCTTTTGAAGATATAGTTAATAATAAATATGTTCAAAGTGAACTAGATGATGAAACATTTAGATTAATAAAAGCTTTAAAAGAAAATGATGAAGAAATGAAGAGAGTAAGAGGCAAATAACATTGCCTTTTTTTATGGTAAAATTTTTCAAAAAAATTGCTTTAATTTTATTTACAAATTATTTTTTTACCATTATAATAAGATTTATATTTTGGAGGTGTTACTATGGATTATTCAATGTTAGTAATGTTACTTAAAGACCTAGTAATTTTGCCTTTTCAAGACATTAAAATTGAATTAAAAGACGAAATAAGTAAAAAAATAATTAAAGTTAGTAGTAAAAAATATAATAATCGTGTTTTAATTGTTTCGCCTGATACTGATTCAATTAATCCTTCAATAAAAGATTTACCCAATGTTGGTGTAGTCGCTGTTATAAAAAGTAAATTAGAGCTTTCTAATGGTAATTTACGTCTTACCTTACGTGGTGAAAAAAGGGTAAAAATTCTTAATTATAAAGCTTTTAATGATGATATAATTAGTGCTTATGTTTGTGATATCATTTTACCGAAATTTGAGGTTAAAGGGGAAAATGTTATTAAAACTAAATTAAAAGAAATATTAAATGCTTATATTGAATCATCACCAAATATATCTAATAGTATTTTAAAAGTAGTTGATGAAAATGATGATTTAGGTTTCTTAAGTGATGCTATTACAACTTTTTTGCCTTTTAAAGTTAAACAAAAGTTAAATTATATGCAAGAAGTTAATCCAGAAAAAAGAGCTTTATCATTAATTAAAGATATTAAATTAGAAATAAGATATAATGAATTAGAAGAAAAAATAGATAATAATGTAGAAATAAGATTAACTAAAGAGCAAGAAGAATATTATTTAAAAGAAAAAATTAAAGAATTAGAATCAAATTTAGGTAAAGATGCTTTTAATGATGATAAGATTACTAATTATTTAAATAAATTAAATTCTTTAGATATTGATAAGAAAATATATAATAAATTAAAAGAAAATATTGATCATTTAAAAAATTTAACAACTAATTCACCAGAACATGGGGTATTAGAAAATTATTTAGATTGGACTTTAAATTTACCTTGGAATACTTTAAGTAAAGAAAATTTAAATGTTAAATCAGTTTTAACTAAACTTAATAAAAGTCATTATGGTTTAGATGAAATTAAAAGAAGAATTGAAGATTATATTAATATTAAAAATATTAATCCTAATATTAATAGCCCAATTATTTGTTTAGTTGGTCCTCCAGGAATTGGTAAAACTACAATTACTGAAAGTATTGCTCAAGCTTTAAATCGCGAATATTATAAGATTAGTGTTGGTGGTTTAAATGATTCCACTGAGCTAGTTGGTTCTAGAAGGACATATTTAGGAAGTTTACCTGGTAAAATTATTCAAGCTATAAAAAAATGTAATACTAAAAATCCGGTTATTTTAATTGATGAAGTAGATAAAATGGTTAGAGATTATAAGGGAGATCCAGCAAGTACATTATTAGATATTTTAGATAGTACCCAAAATAAACATTTTATTGATAATTATATTGAAGAACCTTTTGATTTAAGTCAAATTATGTTTGTATTAACTGCTAATGATACAAAAGATATACCTTATGCTTTATATGATAGATTAGAAATAATTGAATTATCTAGTTATGATATATTTGAAAAAGTAGATATAGCTAAAAAATATATATTACCTAAAATATATGATGAATTTGATATGAAAAGAAAAATTAATATCAAAGATGAAACAATTATGTATATAATCAATAATTATACTAAAGAAGCTGGAGTAAGAGAATTAGAAAGAGTATTAAAAAAATTAATTACGAAAGTAATTACTTCATCTAAATCTTTGAGTGTTAGTGAAATTGAAGTAGTGAAATATTTAAAAGAAGGCGAAAAATTAGAAAATAAAGAAATTACAGAATCTGGAGTAGTTAATATTCTTGCTTATACGAATATTGGTGGGGAAGTAACTAGAATTGAATGTGCAATATTTAATGGTGATGAAAAAGTTATTTTAACTGGCCAACTTGGGGATGTCTTAAAAGAAAGTGTTATGGTTGCAATATCATATATTAGAGAAAAAAATTATGTTAGTAATACATTATTTTATAATCATACTGTACATATTCATTTTCTAGAATCCGCGATTAAAAAAGATGGCCCTTCTTGTGGAGTCGCTATTGTATCCGTTATTTTATCTAAATTACTTGATATACCAATTAGTAATGAAATATCTTTTACAGGAGAAATATCTTTAAAAGGAGATTTAATTAAAGTTGGAGGTATTAAAGAAAAATTAATTTCAGCATATAATTATGGAATTAAAAAAGTATATATTCCTAAAGATAATGAAAAAGATTTAAAGAATATGCCTAAAACAGTTTTAGATAATCTAGAAATAAAATTAATTAAAAATTATGATACAATATTTAATGATTTATTTAATAAAGAAAAAAAGTAATATACTAGTTATATTATTTTTTTTATATCATATTATTTTTTAGGAGATGATATGATGTTTATTAAAATACCATTTGAAAGCGAAATAGATTTTAAAAGCAATATTAGAGAAATAACCAAAATGTCTTTAGAACATGATTACAATGTTAATGATGGTGTTGTGTTAGGTAATTTTTATATCAGTGGCGAATATAAAACGCATGAACTAAGTATTAATACTGAAGAATTTAAATATACATTACCTTTCACAGTGGAACTTAGAAATGATATTAATAGAGAATCTTTAGAGTTTAATATTGAAGATTTCTCTTACGATATTGTGGATAATAGTAAACTAAAAATTAATATTGAGTATTCTTTATCAGGGGATGTAGTAGATACTTTAGATGAAGAAGATGATGAGTTATTTGAAAGAATACCTGATGAAGAAATGGAAAGTGATATTGCTTATATGGACGAAATAATCGATAGTGATATTGAGAAAGAGGAGGATAATAATGATGAAAAAAGTGAAGAAGTTTTTTCAAAATCTCAAGAAGAAATTCAAGAGGAAGTAGAAGAAGAAAAAGAAGAAGAAAGAGAGGATAAAATGATTGAAGAAGAAATAAAAGAAGTTAAAGAAGAAGTTAAAAATGAAAATATTACGGATGAAATAATTAAAGAAAGATTAGATGAAAATGATACTAAAACAATTATGGACACTATTAAGAATGAAGATGATACTTTTATTACTTATCATATTCATATAGCTAAAGAAAGTGATACTTTTGAATCAATAAGTACAATGTATAAAGTACCTGTATCTTTAATTAATGAATATAATAATTTAGAAACAATAAATGTTGGTGATAAAATATTAATTCCTTTTGGCGATGAATAGATTAGAAACACTTAAATCTTTATATAAACCATATCGTTATACTATTAAAGGAAAATGTACAATCTTAGAAACTACAAGTGGTAATTTTGTTGTTAAAGATAAACCTAAAAATAAAGATTTAATTAGTATTTTTAATTATTTAAAATCCAGAAATTTTTATTATTTTCCAGAAGTTTATAAAGGTAGTAGAGATGATACTTATATTTATGAATATGTTGAAGATAATAATACAATTAATCCTAGTAAAAGTGAAGATTTAATTACAGTGGTATCTTTGTTACATTCTAAAACTTCTTATAGTAAAGAAGTTACTGAAGAAACATTTAAAGAAATTTATGAAAATATTAAAAATAATATATTATATTTAAAAAGTTATTATTTAAAATATTACGATTTATTTTTAAAAAATATTTATAATTCACCATCAGAATATGAATTTTTAAGAAATTATTCTAAATTAAATGCGGCATTAAACTTTTCAGAAAGAGAACTTGATAATTGGTATAGTTTAGTTAAAGAAAAAAAGAATGAAAGAATATCTCTCATTCATAATAATTTAAGTTTAGACCATTATTTAAGAAGTGATAAAGATTATTTAATTAGTTGGGATAATGCTAAGTTTGATACACCCATATTAGATTTATATAAGCTATATCAAAATAACTTTTGGGATTTAGAATTTAAAGCTATTTATAATAAATATAAAATGGTTAATAATTTATCACAAGAAGAAGAAAAATTATTTTTTGTATTAATATCATTACCATTAGAAATAGATTTTACGGGAGAAGATGAATTTACTATTTGTAAAAAAATGCGTAAAAAGTTAGATTATGTTTATAAGACTGAAGAATTTTTAAAACCATATTATTCTACTGATACAGAGAATTAAAAATAGAATTTCAATAGTTAAAATAAAAATATTATATCTAAAGGGTAATATAAAAGTTATTATTAATTGATAAAATATTAAAATACATAATCCAATGGCACAAAATATATAAAAAGTGGGATTAAGTCTTCTACGCATTTAAATCACCTATAATAATATATTATTAGAATATAAAAAAAGTGAAAGGAAACTTTCATTTTTTTGTTACAAATACTTTACAATATATGTAAAGTATGATTTAATTAATTTACAGGAGCTTAAGTGCGTCGCCGACACCATACAGGGGGTTTTGGTAAAAAACTATGATGGAGGTGATTGGTCATGAAGTCAAAAACTTTAATAAGATTTTTGATGATAGTGATAATTTTATTGCTATATATAATTATAGTCATAATAAAAGACGCACC